>JBIQMJ010000067.1:0-15576 GCA_044463445.1 Segetibacter koreensis | reverse complement strand
GGTATTATTATGTAGAAATCAGCGATGGTAAAACGTCAGTAAGAAAACCGTTAGTAGTGCAACGGTAATAAATTCAAATCTGCCCGGGGAAATTGCACATTAAATATTACAGGTGACTATATCTAAAATTTGCGAGACAAAGGATATAGTCACCTGTTATTATTAATGCGATTTGATTGTTTCTCTTTTTCCTATTCGATTGCTTTGGTAATCCCCCGCCTTCGTGTCACGAAACCGCTTTTTAAATCGTCAAAGATAATTGAATTTCCTTATGCAAATTCCGCTTCTGCCAAGGTGGGATTCCACGGGCTGTTAATTTGCAAGCGCTTCCTTTTTGATGCTCTTTTTTACATTTTCCCTGTGCATGGTTCCCCATTCACTTAATGATTTTAACACACCGTCCAATGTTGCGGCATAGTCAGACAATTCGTACTCAACCGTAACAGGCGTGCCGGTAAATACATTCCGGATTACAAAGCCATTCAGCTCCAGGTCTTTTAATTCTGCAGAAAGTACCTTTGCGGATATCCCGTCTATTACCCGGTGAAGTTCATTGAATCTTCTGTTGCCTTCTCGCAAAGCAACGATAATACGCAACTTCCATTTTCCGCCGATCACATACAGCGCATCGGCGATGGCATTCAGCGTTGCTTTACACTCTGAGGGTGAAGGGTGCTCCATCTTTGTTTTTGATACAGCCATAGAAATTAATTTGTACTAACCTAAAGGTAACTACTAACCTTTTGTATAGTACTAACCTTTTGTGAGCGAAGGTACATAATTTTGCCTCATTAAATTAATAAATCAAAAAAGAAAAATTATGGCAACAACAAAATGGTTACTCGATCCTCAGCACAGTGAATTGCAATTTAAAATCAAACACCTGATGATCAGTAACGTATCCGGAGCCCTCACAAGTTTTAAGGGAGAAGTAGAAACGGAAGAAGAAGATTTTAGTACAGCAAAAATTAGCCTCATTGCGGACATGCATTCGATATCCACGAATAGTGAGCAACGGGATGCGCATCTGCGAAACTCCGATTTCTTTGAAGTAGAAAAATATCCTGAATTGAAATTCAGGTCAACAAAGATTGTAACATCGGATAGTGATACTTTTACTTTATACGGTGAATTAACTTTGAAGGGTGTAACGAAACCGGTGAAACTCAATGTTGAATTTAATGGAACCACAAGGGATCCGTGGGGTGGTGAAAGATCCGGGTTTGTAGTAACCGGCAAAATTAACCGTTCTGACTGGGGCGTGAACTTTAATCAGGCGCTCGAAACCGGCGGGGTGATTTTAGGTGAAGAAGTAAGGATCAATAGTGAAATAGAATTGGTAAAACAAGAAGCAGGTGTACTTGCTTAATCATTATCAAATTTGAATGGAAAATTGCCAACACTGCATCGGCGTGCCTTTAAACCGGTGTGCTTCTTGCAGGTTGGCAATCTTATTTACGCATAATTAAATTTATAGGATTAGGTATAAAGAGAATAAGGCAGGGGTTATTACATATTTCGGATAGAGCAAATAGAATAAATTTAGGTGTGGTAAGAATTGTAAAACCTTAGTAGAAATCAGGTAAATTCTATCGACCTGATCTTATTACCTTATTTCAAAAAAAAATAAAGCCGGATAATAAGGTCGTTAACTTTTATTAGAGCTTTTTTCTACTACGGTTTGTAAAGTATGTCTGGATTGAATTTGTGCTCGTATGCCTATTCCTATTAAGTTAAAAAGAAAAAAGAATATTATGTCTATTAAAAGAAAACTCGTAAAAATACATACGCCGCTTGAGCAACCCGGCTTTTTAGGAGCGGGTCACATTGCCCGGCCGGTAATTAATGGCAGCTTTTCCGACAGCGACCCTTTCATCATTTTGATGGATGATATGCTCGATAAAAAAGACAATGAGCCGGTGGGCGGGCCGCATCCACATGCTGGCCTTGAAACCGTTTCTCTTTTACTGGAAGGGGAAATGGGTGATGAGCCGTACAAAATGAAAGGTGGTGATTTGCAGATAATGACTGCCGGCAGCGGTGTCGTTCATACGGAAAACATTGAAAAGAAGGCAAAAATGAGGCTATTGCAACTATGGCTAAATCTTTCAAAGAAAGACAGGGCTGCAGCTCCGCGGCTTCAGCACTTGTCTTTTAAAGATGCGCCTGCCTTATCTGAAAATGGTGTCGCTATTAAATTGTACAGTGGTTCGTTAGCAGGTCTCGCTTCTCCGGTTCAAAACTATACGCCGCTTATTCTGGCCGATATTGCCATGGAAACCGGCGCAGGTACGATTCTGCAGATTCCCGCAAACTATAATACTTTTCTCTATATACTTAGTGGTGACGTAAAAGTTGGCGATGACAGGAAGCTATTAAATACCAACCAGACAGGATGGCTGGATTTGCCACGTGAGGCTACACTGAGCGACCTGCAATTAAATGCGGGTGAAGAAGGATCGCGTTTCATTTTATATGCAGGAAAACCTACGGGCGACACTATCGTTTCTCATGGGCCATTTATTGCCGACAGCTCTGAAGACATCCAAAGGCTCTACCGCGAATACCGGCAAGGTAAGATGAAACACATTTCAACAATAGCCGCGAATAGTAAATGAACAAATAATACAGATTTGTATTCACGCCGGAAAAAACAAGGGCTGAATGATGAACTTACCATGAGTTCCCACTCTGACGCAGGGTGTGCCGGCAATCGTCATAAAGGTGGCATGGATCGGCTTGATAATTTAAGTATTTAAATATTCTTGGTTATCCGGCTTTTTATGTCTCACTACAAGATGACAACGTTATTTCTCTGCCCAATAATCTACGACGCTTACATCATCTGAAATGGCAAGGGAAAGTGGGAAAAGGCTTTTATACAAAGGAATCTTTCTGTAGAAATTTAAGTCTTCCCAGGAGGCAAATGTAGTAACATAGATATGCTTTACCACACCGCTATCTCGGGGAGAGATATTAACGCCCCATTCAAAATCTTTTACCACGGCATTTTTTGAAAGCGTGCTATAAAGCTTATCCAGTGCCTGTATGCTATCAGCGGCAGCACCAGGCTTAAACGTAATGATAACCGTATGCCTGAAAAGTGCGGATGAATTTTGAGCCTCTGCTGTATGTGTGAAAAAAAAGAAAGCAACAGGAAGAAAAGCGGTGGTAAATATTTTTTTCATTTTTAAAAATTTGGAACAGAAAACTACTGAAAAATTTCTAATATGCAGTTGCCGCCGGTTTTATGAGTGAGCTATTCGGTAAGGACACCGACCGGAGTAACAATAAAAAAGCTGGTATTTTATTTTCGTGTTAGCAATGTTTCAAAAAGTAAATCTGCTGTTTGGGTTGAATGGATTGGATGAGGAGGAGAGAAGGATTTGGAGGAAAAGAAATTTTCTTCCGGTTCATTGCTGTTTTTCCTGATAGAAGTGGAACCTTTTCAAAAGGTGTCACTTCTGTATATCTTACTAAAGAACGGGCACAAAAAGAGATTAACCGAAGCTAATCTCTACACGGCTGCCTGTTTCTGATGTGGCGTGCCTCCGCAAAAACAAATATACAAAATGGCTTTAGACTTACTTTCTTGTATTGGCGCAAAACGGATTGTGGAGAGATGAGGAAGATAAAATTTTGAAATTGGATTGCAGTAATAACAACCTGCTTAACGCAGGCAGGTTGAAAAAGTATAGTGCTAAATAATTGATCGTTAAATGGAATTTTTTTTAAAAGATTGCGAACAAAAATCAGTTTTTTTTATTTTATCTTCAACTACAATTTTTCAACTTGCCTACCGGCAGGCAGGTGGACTGACTTTATTTTAGTCCAACAATTCCGCATTATGTTTTTCTATTTTGGATATGGCTCTAATATTAACCTCGTTTCATTGAAAGCAAAGGGAGTGATCCCTTTAGCTTCAAAGCGTGCTGTCTTACATGGATGGAGACTCAGGTTTAATGTGCAACACTGGTTTCGGCACGAAGGTGGTGTTGCCAATATTGAGCCGTCCACTGACCCCGCTGATTTCGTTGAAGGCATGGTGCACACCTGCCCTGACGATAGCCTTGCTTCATTGGATGCTGTTGAATCCTATGGCTTTGGATACGACAGGACAGAAGTGGAAGTGGAAACTGCCAATGGAAAAATAAAAGCGCAAACGTATATCGGCCTTCCCGGTTTTATTGATGATAGTTGCCTCCCCACCAAACGCTATCTCAATATTATTCTTAAAGGCGCTGTAGAGATGGGGTTGAGTAAAACTTACATTGAAAAATTGCGCAGCCTTCCTTTTTTGCCGGAAATAAATTATCCTGAATTCAAACCACCGCCGGGTAATTGGCCGCATTACAACAGGAATTCCCTTGCTTCACACGCTGCTTGCACCGCCCTTGGGGGACATGTATTTGATATGCAAAAGGCACGTCCCAAACTGCAGGGCATTATAGAACTGCTTGGGGGAAAAGACATGACACTTTTCTTTGTGAAACGTCATGACACAAGCGATGGCAATGAAACTATTGAAGATATTATCCACGGAAGAATTTCTTCAGGTGCAAAAAAATACATCAATGCTTATTTAAATGAATTTGCAAGAGAGTATCAATATGCCGGAAGGTTTGATTATGATGTAGAGAAATGACAAATTATATTGAATTCAAAAATTATCCGTGAATAAAAACCATTGCGAAGGAAAGCCAGAGAAGTCACAGAAAGAAAATTGGATAGCCTTAAAAATATTTTATTTATATTTTTTTGAATACTTTTAGGAAAAATTTTTATGCAAAACTTTGCTTCAACAATGCCTCATGGTAAGATTCAGGAGGTATTCAGAGATGTCTTCTTTGTTCCCGGAACAATGAAAGGTGAATTCTTTGGCTCAATGTGGCAATTCAGCAGAAACATGACGATTGTGAGAGAGGATGATAAATTAACCATTCTCAATTCAGTAAGGCTAAATGATGAAGGACTGGAAGCGCTTGATAAATTGGGTAAAGTAGTAAACGTAGTGCGCCTGGGCGATATGCATGGCATGGATGATCCGTTTTATGTTGACCGCTATAATGCTACTTTCTGGGCACTGCCGGGAATGAAAATAAAAGATGGACTAAAAGTAGATAAGGAATTGACCACTGGTTCAGAGATGCCTTTCAGAAATGCATCACTCTTTGTTTTTGAAACGACAAAACGGCCTGAATGCATTATACGCCTTGACCGTGAAGGTGGAATCATGATTGCATGTGATTCTTTGCAAAACTGGGTAGAACCTGATCAGTTCTTTGATGAGGGAACAATCGCGACGATGCAACAAATGAAATTTTTCAGGCCTGCAAATCTCGGTCCTGCCTGGATGTTTGAAAGCCAACCGGGAGCCGCTGATTTTTTGAGATTAAAAAAAATTCCTTTTGAACACGCTTTGTGCGGCCACGGATACCCTATGATAAACGACGCCCAAAAAGATTTCCTGGGAACTTATCATGAATACTTCAATATCTGATGTGTGGACATTTACCACGAAAGTGCAATTGCGGAAATTATTCCCGGTTACCTGATCATCGAAAAGATATCAGCATCAAACCTGCATACCATTTATCGTGCTGGTAAGATAGGAGACCAAAGCGAAGTTGTCATTAAAACACTGGCTGACCCGTATCCACGAAGGGAAGATATTGCTAATATCAAACGGGAGTACCAGATTCTCCAAAAACTTCAATTTGACGGGATCATCCGGGTGTCTTCATTTGTTCCGTTTGGTCCAGGCAATTGGGGAATTGTAATGGAAAAATTTGGAATTACTTTATTGCAATACCTGGCTTCCTGCGACAATAATCGTATTTCACTAAAACAATTTTTTTCTATTGCAATACCCCTGGTGAAAATCTTGGGAAACTTGCATGGAAAAAGTGTCATTCATAAAGACATTAATCCGGCTAATATTCTCATTGAACCCACCAGCAGTACAATTCGGCTTATTGATTTCAGCGCTTCCTCAGAACTGTCCCGGGAGCACCAGGATATTTCACTGACAAAGCGTATTGAAGGTTCGCTACCTTATATGTCTCCTGAGCAAACAGGGCGTATGAACCGCGATGTTGATTACAGGACAGATTATTATTCGCTGGGTATCACTTTTTACCAAATGCTAACAGGGCACCTTCCTTTTTCTGCAAATGATCCACTGGAATGGGTGCATTGCCATATCAGCAAGCAACCTGCGCCTGTAAACAAAGTGAACAGGATGATCCCAAATGTTTTATCGGATATTGTTGCAAAACTTATTTCAAAAAATGCTGAAGACCGGTATCAAAGCAGTTATGGCATTGCAGCAGACCTGGAAGAATGCAGTGACAGGATGCGTAAAGGATTTCACGATTTTAGTTTTGAATTGGCTACCTCAGATGTGTCGCCCGTTTTTCAAATCCCTCAAAAATTATACGGCCGGGAAAATGAACTTGATTGTTTGGTATCTCACTTCGATAATGCGTCCAACGGCTCGGTAGAGTTTTGCCTGGTGTCGGGTTATTCCGGTGTGGGAAAATCAGTACTGGTGTATGAATTGGGCAGAGTCATTGCAAAAAAAAGAGGATACCTGATCCATGGTAAATTTGAGCAGTTCAAACAAAATAATGCTTACTTCGCATTTGCGGGGGCATTCCGGAATCTTATTTATGAATTGCTGGGTGAACCTGAAAAAAGCCTTGAAAAATGGAAGGTTGCCATCAACGCCGCGCTGGGTGTCAATGCACAGTTACTGATTGATTTGATACCGGAACTGGAATTAATTATTGGTAAGCACCCTCCTGTTCAGGAACTTCCTCCCGCCGAGGCGCAGAAACGATTCTTCATACTGCTTGAGAATTTTGTCAAAGTATTTGCAGGGAAAGATCATCCGCTTGTATTATTTATGGATGACCTGCAGTGGAGTGATATTCCTACGTTAAACCTGATCCAACATCTCGTAACCTCACAGGAGTTAGGTTATTTTTTACTCATTGGCACCTATCGCAGCAATGCCGTGGATGCCTCACATCCTCTTAATTTAATTCTGGAAGAAATTCAAAAGGTAAGATTCATCGAAAACTTACAGCTCGGGCCTTTGAGCGTGGATGCAGTAAATCAGATTGTAACCGATGCCCTGCATTGCGACGGGCAGGCAGCAAGACCGTTGAGCCAGGTGCTCTTCGAAAAAACAGCAGGCAACCCTTTTTTTACAAATGAATTATTAAAGGATCTGAATGAAAGAGGCACTATCCGGTTTAACCCGGAAAAAGGTAAATGGAATTGGGATATTGATGAGGTTCGTAAAACCGAAAACAGCGATAATGTTGTTGATTTTCTGGTAGCCAGCCAATCGCGCCTTCAAAAACCTACACAGCAGATTCTTCAATTGGCCGCATGTATCGGCGCCACTTTTGACCTGAAAACATTATCCATCATTTATGAAAGCACCATGGAGCAAACAGCCAAAGTATTGGAGGAGGCCCTGCGTGCAAATATTGTAATTCCACTTAATGAAAATTATAAGTTTGTCGGATTAGAAGCATTCAACCAAAACAGGAAGTTAACAGGTGTAGAAGAAGAATCGAATGAACTGAACCCTACTTATCGTTTTCAGCATGACAGGATGCAGCAGGCAGCGTATTCAACAATTGCCCCTGAAAAAAGACAGGCACTTCATCTCTCCATTGGCCGCCTGATCCTGAAACATACAAGTGAACAAAAACTGGATGAGATAATTTTTGAAGCGACCGGCCATTTGAATGAGGGAAGGTTATTGATAGAAAATCCGGAAGAGCGCAATAACCTGGTAGTATTGAATTTAAAAGCCGGAATAAAAGCCAAACAATCTTCCGCTTATGACGCCGCATTGACTTACCTGAAGACAGGGTATGAATTGCTGAAAGAAGATTCCTGGCAATCAGATTACGATCTCACCTGGAAATTATATGAGGAAATTCAGCATTGCACTTATCTGACAGGAGATTGGAATGAAGCTGACCAATGGTCGGAAGCCATGTTGAAGCATGCAAAAACATCTATCGAAAAAGCATTGGTACTATCCGCCAGAACACGTCAATATGCTACCATTGGCAAAATGCGGGAATCTATCCTTGCTGCCTGTGAGGGGCTGTCATTTTTGGGGTTTGAATTTTTACAGGAACCCACTTCTCAAAATGTGGATGAAGAAGTAGCGTTAGTTGCCAAAAATTTGAATGACCGGCCGGTTGCGGAACTCATTCACCTTCCTGATATGTATGATCTGAAAGCAAAAATAGCCAGCCAGTTATTGATGGAAATTTTTGCAGCAGCATTTCTCTCCGCCAGTGGTACCATGTTCCCTTATCTTGTTTTGAAATCGGTGAACCTGGCCATCCAATATGGCAACAGTCCGGAAACTGCTTTTTCCTACGCAGCTTATGGAATGATCCTTTGTGGTTATTTTAATGATACAAAACTTGGCTATGAATATGGTAAGCTCGGTGTAAGCATCATAGAAAAATTTGATGACATTGCCCTGAAGTCGAGAATCATTTATGTATATACCATGTTTGTCCATCACTGGTCTAATCATTGGTCAACCATGACACCATGGTTTCGCAAGGGGATTGAAACAGGGTACCAATCCGGCGACCTTTTGTATCTCGCTTACAGCGCCCAGGATTGTATTATCTGGGATCCAAAATTAGATCTTGAAAGCGCATCCAATGAGCACCGCAAGATGTTGAAGATAGTGAAGGAATGCGATTACCAGGATTCCTATGATTCAGGAACCTTGTTTTTACAAATGCAATTGAATTTCCAGGGGCTGACCAAAAGCCTCTACTCCATGACTGACGATAATTTCAATGAACAGGTATGTGTGGACGGAATGAAAGGTCGCCATTTTATGACAGGCATTGCCAATTATCATATTTACAAAGCAGAAATTCATTTTTTATACAATGACGCGAAAGGCGCATTGCCTCATATACTCGAGCAGGAACGTTTGATATCATCTGTGATGTCATTGCCACAGTTGGTACGTTTTCACATAATATCATTTTTGGTGTACGCAACTTTACTTCAGGATGCAGACATTGAAGGGCAACAAGCCATGCTTGCTAAAATGAATCAAAGACTTGTCACAATGGCGAAGTGGGCAAAACAATGTTCAGAAAATTTTCGTCATCTTCAATTATTAATGGAGGCAGTGCTTGCAGGTTACAATGAAAACATAGCTGATGCTTTATCACTTTTCGAACAATCCATAACAGGTGCTCAAAAAAATGAATTTATCCGCGACGAAGCGATGGCAAATGAAATGGCAGCAAAACTATTATTGCGCCAAGGCCTTCCGAAAGCAGCAGAAGGATATTTGCAGGCTTCGCGTTATTTATACTACAGATGGGGCGCCTCTCAAAAAGTAGAAGTGATGGATAAAGAATATCCGTTTCTTTTCGGATTAGCCACAGTAAGAAGCAGCACCCCTGAAGAAAAAAAATCTGAATCAACACTGCACACTACTACAGACAGCCTTGATTCAAGATTGTTGGACATGGACTCTGTTTTCAAAGCCTCTCAAACAATCTCGGGTGAACTGGTGCTGGAAAAACTTTTTAAGTCCACATTACAAATTCTGCTGGAAAATGCAGGTGCGCAAAAAGGTTTTCTTTTTGAAGACCAGGAAGGGCAGATTGCCATACTCGCTCAATATGATGAAAGCAACCAGGAAGTGAATGAGAGATCACCTGTGCAAAGTGTGCCTGGCTATCCTCTGACGCTTATCAACACCGCGTGGCGTACCAATGAGGCAATCGTCATAAACAATGCTTCCAAAATAAATCCATTCTCTTCTGATCCATACATCATCAGGGAAAAGCCATTGTCGGTGATGTGTGTGCCCCTTCCGTTACACGATCACTGGAGAGTGGCGGTGTATCTGGAAAACAATGTAACACACAGCGCATTTAGTGAAGAACGCGTTAATATCATCAAGCTACTGTCAGGTCAGGCCGCAATTTCTCTTGCCAATGCAAGAATCTATGAAGACCAGGAACGATTGCTGAAAGCACAACAACGTTTTGTACCAGGCCAATTCCTGAAAAATCTTGGTCATAACGATATTGCGAGAGTGGAATTGGGTGAATCGGTTGCGATGGAAATGAGTGTGTTGTTTTCCGATATTCGTGAATTCACCGCAATGGCGGAACTACTTTCTCCTCACGATGTCATTGAGTTGCTGAATGAATATTACAGTGTGTTGGGCGAACCTATTACTAAACTTGGCGGATTCATTGATTCCTATGCCGGAGATGAGATTATGGCTTTGTTTCCCGTACCTGCCCAACAGTCCGTTGAAGCTGGTATAAAAATGTGCGCCGCATTACGAAAGTTCAATGAAGAGCTTGCTTCAAGGGGACGGCCCGCATTAAGAATGGGATTGGGAATGAACACAGGCCCAATGGTTCTCGGAACGATGGGAGCCCAGGACCGGATGCAATGTACCGTCCTGGGAGATTCAGTAAATCTTGCTTCGCGGATAGAGCAACTGACGAGAATATATGAAGCACAATTTCTGATTGGCGAAAATACTTATACCTCCCTTGAAAATCCCGGCAGCTTTTCCATCCGGATGGTAGATTACGTAGCTGTCAAGGGAAAAGATAGGGCCATCAGGTTATATGAAGTGCTTGATGCCGAAGAAGACAGCCGGCGCAAGGCGAAGGAAGCGTCAAAAGGAGAATTGACAACCGGAATGGACGCTTATTTCAATCGTAATTTTTCAACAGCCTTGGCTATTTTCAATAATCTTATGAAATCAGATCCTAAGGATACGGTGCCATTCATATTCGCTCAGCGGTGTATGGAATATGCCGGAAAGCCACTGCCGGAGGATTGGAAGGGTTATGAAAAGCTGGCGAAGAAATAGAGAAGTAATTTTTGTGAAATTCAATGATTAAAAAAGTTTCCGGTTACTGATCCGAAAGAAAATTATTAAATCAATTATAGCATCCAAAACATGAATAAGATAAGAATCGGAGTTGTCATGGATCCAATTGCTTCCATTCATCCTGAGAAGGATACTTCTCTCGCTTTTATGCTTGAAGCACAGTTGCGTGGATGGAAGATGGTGTATATGGAAATGGCCGATCTTTTTTTAAGGGATGGCCGTGCCGAAGCCCGCATGCGGTATGTGAAAGTATTCAATGATCTCAACAAATGGTTTGAATTTACCGGTGAAGAATATGGGGCATTGGCCGATCTGGATGTGATCCTGATGAGAAAAGACCCACCTTTCGATATAGAATTTATTATGGCCACTTACATTCTCGAAAGAGCCAAGACCGAAGGAGCGGTGATAGTGAATGATCCCCGTTCATTACGCGATGCAAATGAAAAAATTTTTACTGCCTGGTTTCCGCAATGCTGCCCGCCTTCATTGCTTACCCGGTCTGTAACCGTTGTCCAAACATTTCTTGAAACCCATGGAAAGATCGTAGTAAAACCCACCGATAAAATGGGTGGAAAAGCTGTGTATGTAATTGCAAAGGGCGATCCGAATACCAATGTCATTTTAGATGAGATAACCGGTTCAGGTCAACGTTATATCCAGGCACAAAAATACATTCCGGAAATTGAAACATTAGGAGATAAAAGAATTATTTTGATTGACGGCATTCCCGTAGATTATGGCATTGCAAGAATTCCATCAGGAGGCGACCACCGCGGAAATCTTGCAGCCGGCGCAAAGGCAAAAGGTTTTGAACTAACGGAAAGAGACCGGTGGATTTGCAATCAGATAGGCCCGGCATTAAAAGAACGTGGATTATTATTTACGGGTATTGATGTGATTGGAGACTTTCTCACGGAAATCAATGTAACCAGCCCTACCTGTATCCGGGAAATTGATAAGATTTACAACACCAATATTGCTTCGATGTTTTTCGATGCGTTACAAAATATTCTTCCGGAAAAACAATCCGGAAAAAAATCGAAATGATGAGCACGTCCGCTACTTTTATTTCCAAAGAAATTTGCAGAAATTATATCGAAGAATTTTTATTCGGACCAACTAATAATCCTAATATTGATCAAAGAGAATTGCCTGGCAGTATTGGAGTAGAACTGGAAAGTTTTCCTTATGCGATCAATGCTGATGGCGAGATTCTTCCGGTGCAACTTTATGGAAATAATAATTCATTAATGAATGTGTTGGTTCACTATTCAGCATTGAAGGGAGGAATACCGCAGTATGCTTTTGAAAATGCATTTAATGATAAACAGAGTTCAATTATCGTTGCCATTGATTTTCCGGAGGGCAGTAGTTTTCATTTTGAACCGGGAGCACAAATAGAAATATCCACCGCACTCTGCGATAGCATTGGAATGCTTTCTGATAAAATTCATTTCATGCAGCAGATTTTGCAGGAGATCAGTAAACAAACAAATTTTCATTTTTTGCAATGCGGAACGAGCCCCTGGTTTTCCGTTGATCAAATCGGTATGCAAATGAATAAACCAAGATACCGCGCGATGTCCAGTTATTTTGACAACCTCAATACATTCGGAAGGCAGATGATGCTTCAGACTTGTTCGCTGCAAATTAATATGGACGCGGGTTCTGATTGGGACACACGAACAAAAAGATTTTTTGCTGCTAACCTGCTCGCTCCTTTTGCGACAGCTCTGTTTGCTCATTCACCTGTTATTGCCGGTAAAGTGAATGGCTATAAATCGTACAGAAGTTTCATTTGGCAACAACTTGATACATCGAGGACAGGTGTAATAATAACCGGAAAGGCAAAAAGCATCTTTGACAAAGAAGTGATGATAGATGCCTATCTCAATTTCGCATTGAAAGCTCCGGTGATTTTTATAGAAGAATTTAGAGATGAAATATTTCCACCAAACATCACATTGGAATACTGGATCAATCATGGAGTGAGAGGTTTGCAGCCGACTTTATCGCATTTGAAAAACCATCTCTCTCTTTTATTTCCGGAAGTCAGGCTCAAGGGTTATCTCGAATTACGGTCGGTAGATGCCCCTCCTCCTGAATGGCAAATGGTGCCTGTTTTATTTTACTGCGGATTGTTGTATTCGAATGATTACCTGGACAAGACACTTGATCTGCTAATGCCTTTTGAAGATAATTTGCAATCGCTTATGGAGCAAGCCGTATTCGGTTTAGAATCCGATGTTATTTTTGAAATAGCGGATAAGCTGATGCCACTTGCTGTTGAAGGGGTCTCGGTTTTGCCGGAATCTTTTCAGGATAAAAAAATTTTGGATCAGGCGATTTCTTTTTGCGAAAAATTTACGTTGCAGCGAAGGACATTCGCAGACATTTACCTGGAAGATTTCAGAAAGAAAAAAATATTATAACGGAATAAAAATAATCGTACTTTGAAGTCCGATTTGATGTTGATGATACCGGCAAACAACAGAGAGAAGAAAATATTTTCAAAATGAAAAAACTGTTATCCCCGGCGTTAATTAATTGTCATTTACCACACCTATTTTAAACACTTTTTCCGCTAAGAATTTATGGAAAGCAAACTGCCAGCAACCTGGCAGGTTTGAAGGAGGGCAAATCTTATTTCATCATCATCAAAAAAAATATATGGCTTCCTACAAGTATGTATTCGGAGATGCAGAAAAAATTGAACAACTTTTTCCTCCACCCAAATTCGCAGACGCAAGCCTGGGCTTTCATGATTATACCGACGTAATCAAACATTATACAAAGAATTCATTGAAGGCTGATGGGGTAGATATCCAGGAAGTAGAAGTAACAAGAGCTGATGGTAAATACTATATAAAACTTGAAAGTACTGGAGAACAGCATGTGCTGGAAACATTCGGAAATCGCCATGCGATGGTCTTCAGTAAAGATTATGCACAAAAAGCAATCAGGGGAATGGAATTGCTGAAAGAATTGAAAGTGTGGAATCCGATGGATGGCTACCATGTGAATGCCAGCCAAACCGATGGCACTTCCAGGTGGCATTTATTTCCTTCCATCGGCCTGAATGTGATGAATCAAAAAGGTATCCTGCTGCTTCATTATCCGCCGTGGGCTGTAGTTCAATTGGGAACTTTTGAAAATGCCATTACTTTCAGGCGGTGGGAGCAATTGCTGACCTGTGCAGGCATAGAAAGTACGGATTCTTCGTTCTACAAAACATTTATGGAAGTAAGCCCGATCGCTGCACCTGGTTCGGGCGAGAGTGAATATCCCAATGATTATTTTCCTATTATGATGGCCTCCGGTTTCTTTGATGGCGGGCCAGACAGGGATTACATTCGCTCGATGCTGGAATTGTTCCTGAATCCGCCCGGCTGGCCTGAAGACAAAAAATATACATTGCCCTTACTCATTTGCGGCTCGCCGTTATATGACCCGCAATCTCCCGGTTGGTTCAGAACAGCATACACTGATATTCTTCCGCAGGACGAAAACGGCGTGCCCCAGGTGAATGTCATGCAGACGGGTACATTTAAAGTGTTTCCACATTCTCAGAGAGAAACACCCTACCTTATTTCGAATCACATGATTGCAGCAGGTGTAACCGGAAAGTGCACAAATGATCCGTCTAAAATTCCGGATATCAGGCAGTACGAAGCGCAGGACATGGTATCGGCGACATTCCTCAAAATATATGCTGATAACCCTGATATCCATCCTCAGGAAGCAAAGACACAGGCATCTCAGCGATGGTTTGGCAATGCCGATGGCACAGGGGCTCCAAAGCCTGCGAATGAAAATGATCAGTTGACGCTTTGCGCGCTTGCACAAATGGACTTGTTTTTCGAACCTGATCCGCCTCGTCCGAAATATACTTTTGATGAAGCATTCCAACGTTGTAAGACGGCTACAGATCCCGGGAATCCATGCTGCGGAAATATCCAACCAGATGGGAATTGATCAAACTATTTTAATACATCTTTTTTTCTGAAAAAATTAAAGGATCATTCTTTTATGAATAACTCAAATAATCTTTACTGCATAAGCTACAACCGGGAAAGTGGAAACTACCAGCTTTGGAATGTAGATCCGGAAAGCGCTTCTCTTTTTAAAATGATAAAAACTGCCGGAGATAATTCCATTCCCAAAGATTCAAATTTGATTCAGGTCGGAGATTATATCCTGCAGTGGAGCGATCTCAATAAGGATAACCAATACGCTTACAGATTGCTTCAATTCAACCCGGAGGCTGCTGATCCACTGGGAAGTTATGTGCCCGATAATTCGCAAGACGGAAAATTGATTTGGTCTGAAACGGCGGTACAGTCCGGCATGTGGACCAAATCAAAATTTTTCAGTTCGCGCCAGGATTTTGCCAATCCCAATGGCGCTAAAAAAGGGTTTGAATCAGGATCAGAACTCATCCTTATTTCAACGCACAATTTTGTTCTCAATTTTATTCCGACGGAAGGCCGGGGAACCAACCAGCTTTTCAACTTTGATCCCGGCAGCAGCGATCCCTTGCCTGCACCTTATTCTCCGCAAGGTGCCTGGCTTACGATTGAGTTGGGGCACGAACTTTTTTATATAAATGGTTATGTGCTGGATTGGAAAGTTGCCACCGG
>JBIQMJ010000066.1:0-15755 GCA_044463445.1 Segetibacter koreensis | reverse complement strand
GCAGGAAGTAGGGCTCGGATATATCACTTTGGGCCAAAGCGCTGTAACCTTAAGCGGGGGCGAAGCACAAAGAGTTAAATTAGCAACAGAGCTGAGCAAGCGTGACACCGGAAAAACATTTTACATATTGGATGAACCAACCACTGGCCTGCATTTCAGAGACATTCAACACCTGGCAGATGTGCTTAATAAATTAGTAGATCGGGGAAATACCGTTTTAGTAATTGAACACAATATGGACATTATTAAAATTGCCGACCATATTATAGATCTTGGGCCTGAGGGCGGAGAAGCAGGTGGAAAAATATTGTTTGAAGGCACTCCCGAACAACTTATTGAAAATAAAGAAAGCTTTACGGCTGCTTTTTTAAAAACCGAGTTGAAGCCTAACAACAGTTCAAAATAAAAATAGAAATTAAAACCTGGGGGGGCATTTCATATGATTAGCCACATTTTGGTTGTACCTATTTTCAAATATGGGGCCAATCCGGACTCCGAATTTTAAAAAGGTAGTGAAATAAGAGTCATTCTGATTGGGATTGCCTCTTTGAGTTCCGGGCGAATTACGGGAAAGGCCGGGATTTACAATTGCAAATACTTTATCGGATATCTGCCTGGCTATTGCGGCATTTTGGGGAGTTAAATACTTATTGAACAAATCCGGATCAATATAGGTGGTGCTTACATCATCAATATAATCTGTGAATGATTTTCTGAGTAAAATTTCAAAACTGATATTCACCCGGTCTGAAATAAAATATTTCAGACCAACCCCCATGGGAATATTGATCTGCGAAAGAGAATATTCTTTCCGCTCAGGGTATTCTGCAAACCCCTCGCCTTCTGTATGCAATGGTCTCAAATAATACCAGGTTTTCTTCCCGTTTTGATCGGTTAATGACCCCTGGGGATTAAAATGCAAATACCCTGCGCCTATAACCGCGTAAGGCAAAATGCGGGGGGCAAAGTCAGGTTCATGTATGTTTAACAGTAATGTTGGAAAAACTTCAAAAGCAAAATAGGCTTCAGTAATTTTTGACCTGAAATCAAGATTTCTTTGTTTGCGGTAAAGCTCATCATTGCCATGAGTGCTTATAATATTGTCCTGCCCGGATATTTTCCCATATTGGGCTGCCACACGGATTCCCAGCCATTCGTTAGGATAGCAGGTGGCATATACGCCTGTCATTAATTCTGTCAAAGGGAAATTGAGATCTTTTATAAATCTTTTCCCTTTTCCGGCGTGGCCACCCAGATCTCCAAGGAAAAAAGACGGTCCTATATTGAACCCAACCTCATAACGGACTTTTTTCCCACTCACAATAAGAGATTGGGAAAAACTCTTGAACGAAAACAGGCAGCTTATGGCAATTAGTATGAAATACGCGGGGCACAAGGCTTTAATACGCTTTTTCATAACATAATTTATTTTTATCTGGATAATAATTTAGATATACCGGCTACTTGGCAGGCATATCATCCAAACGATAAATTTTATGTTTTATTGCTTTTTAAATACCCGTATCATTGAGATATGCTCAATACCATCTTCAAAGTAAATTTCACCTTCCGGGACAAAACCGAAAGATTCGTAAAAATTTTTGAGGTAAAATTGAGCGCTTACGCGAATGGGGACGTCACCGAACAAGCGGTAAATTTCATTGATAGAATTATACATTAATTGCCTTCCTGTATTTTGCCGCCTGATAAATGGAGCTGTAATTACCCGTCCAATTGAAGCCGCATCCGGATAAGAAATGCTGATGCTGAGCAAGCGCGTATAAGCAACCAGTTTATCCTTTTGCCAACCTGTGTAATGATAGGCTTTCAGATCTTTATCATCGCAATCCTGGTACGCACAATTTTGCTCCACTACAAAAACTTCGTTTCGTAATTGAAGTATTTTATACAGTTCAAAATTGGTTAACTCAGTAAAATATTTGCATTGCCAGGAGATCATGGTGAGTGGTGGATGTGATGTAATTTCAAAATAATAAATCCGGTTATTTATGGGTTTACTGGCAATGCAAAACCTTCGTTCGTTTCAATATCTCTGTAAAATAAAAAATACAATTATTTGTCGGTTCACTGTCAATATCCGTATTTATCTTTCCATCTCGACTTCAGGAATTTTCTCAGTTCCTCTTCCCTCGCATTTTTACCAGGATTGTATATAATAGTATTTTTTATTTCATCAGGTAAGAATTCCATGTCAGCAAAGTTGTTTTCATAATCGTGTGCATATTTATAATTTTTTCCATAATCCAGCTTCTTCATCAATTTGGTCGGTGCATTCCTGATGGCCAATGGAACGGACAGATCGCCAAATTGTTTCACCAAAGATTCCGCCTTTCCAATCGCTTCCACTGCTGCATTACTTTTTGGAGATGAAGCCAGGTAGGTAGTACATTGAGATAGAATGATGCTTGATTCCGGATAACCGATCATATTTACCGCCTGGAAAGTATTGGTGGCCAAAACCAATGCCGTCGGATTTGCATTGCCAATATCTTCGCTGGCAAGGATCACCAATCTTCTGGCAATAAATTTTACATCTTCACCGCCTTCTATCATTCGCGCCAGCCAATAAACCGCCGCGTTGGGATCGCTGCCACGAATGGATTTGATAAAAGCAGAGATGATATCATAATGCTGCTCCCCTTTTTTATCATAAAGCGCCACCTTTTGCTGAGCCGCCCTGATCACTTTATCGTTGGTTATTTCAATTCCTTTAGAGTTATTCCCCGAAGAAACCTGGTTAAAAGTCAGCTCCAGCAAATTTAACAACCGCCGTGCATCGCCACCTGATAAATTGATCAACGCTTCCGTTTCCTTTATTTCTATTTTTTGTTGGGAAAGAAAAGTGTCTTTTGTTATAGCTTCATTCATCAATGTGATCAGGTTCTTTTTATCCAATGGTTTTAAAATATAAACCTGGCAACGGCTGAGCAAAGCGGAGTTTACTTCAAAAGACGGGTTTTCAGTAGTAGCGCCTATCAAAGTAATCGTCCCTTTTTCAACGGCCCCGAGCAAAGCATCCTGCTGTCCTTTATTGAACCGGTGAATTTCATCAATAAAAAGAATGGCATTTTCTTCATGCCTTGCTTTCTCTATCACTTCGCGCACTTCTTTTACGCCTGATGAAATGGCGCTTAAAGTATAAAAAGGAACCTGTAATGTATGGGCGATAATATTGGCAATCGTGGTTTTTCCAACGCCCGGTGGCCCCCAAAGGATCATTGATGGAATTTTTTTGTTTTCCAATGCGGTGCGCAAAACACTTCCTTTGCCGGTCAAATGTTGCTGACCGATCAATTGGTCCAGGGTCTCCGGCCTGAGCCTTTCTGCTAAAGGAACTGCTGTCAATTATTGAATTATTAAATTATTACATTAAATTAATTCTTATCCGAAAGATAAGGAATCAAATCTTTCATTGTTACTGCCACATTTTTATCATCAATTTCTATCACCACGCAATAGCCATTTGCTCCTCCTGCTTTCAGCAAACCGTTTACCAATTTTTGCTGATCACTTTCTATCCGTCTTCCATTCCATATTTCTTTGGTACACAAACAGCCTTCAGTAGGCGTTAAAGGATAATACGGTTTTCCTTCGTAATAACCGGGATCAATTGTAGTGCCATGTGCGATGATCTCAGTTCGTCCGGCAAGGCCTGCATAATAAGATTCATAAAGTGGCAAAAAATTCTGCAGGTTTTTTGGAATCAGATTTTGATAATAATCTATTGACCAGGTTGTATCCAAAATAAAATCATTATCAAAAAACTTTTGCAGGCTCAATTCAACGGGCATGCCCATTTGAACATTCGCCGTCGGGCCAATAAAATTCCCCATAGAAACTTTAAATCCATACATTTTGTAAATTCCCTGCGGTGTATTTCCATTGGTTAAATAGCCGGGCAAATTACTAATGCTTCTCGCCAGTTGAGGAACAGTAAAAATTTTACCCGCGGAATCTGTCACAAAGTTTCCGTCTGCATTTCTTATGATCACCATACCCGGATAATCACGGTTTTTTCTTTGAATGCTGTACATCACCTCCTGGCCTGGAAGAAAATTTTTACCGAAGATTTCCTTTAATGCTTTTTGGGTAGAAACAGGTTGAACTTTATCAGGAGACAGGCGCGTTTGCAGCATATAAAGAATAGGATTTTTGAATGCGCTGTCACTAAATTTCTGCAAAAGGATTTTTGAAATGCTGTCCCTTTCATTCTCCTGGTTTTTTTCGCGGATCAAATATTCCGCGCACATGGCAAATATTTTTGGATCACCGGTCGTTTGCAATAAGCGTTCCGCCTCTTCTAAGAATTTTCCGGGATAATTGCTGTAAGCCACTTCCATCAAAGCGCGTTGAAAAGAAACACTTCTTATCCCGATGCTGTCAAACGCTGATGCCACTTTGGTTTCAGTGAATGGCGTGTTATATTGTAAAACTTCCATTGCTGCAAATGCTTCCTTCCAGTTTTCTTCGGTTGAGTCGCTGAGCGGTAAAGAAAAATTTTTTGAAATGCTATAATTTACCAGGCCTTTTTTCATTTTAGCCCTTGCTGCATCAGTAGTGTAGGAGGTAAAAAGGGGCGCATTGTATTGCGCTGAAATCTGGGAATAGCACAATAGAAAAATGATAATAAGCTGAAAAGATTTTTGAAACACGGCAAGAATGGTTTGGTCAAAAAGTAACAAAGAAATTGTTTAACAAAAGTGAAAATCTGAAGTTGTAAAAAAGTAATTGCAATCAGCTTTTTAATTTAGGATTGTTCAGATGCCTTTCAGCGTCACGTAAATTTTTCTTCTCAAAATTTTTTTTCAGCGCCGAAGTAAGATCCACCCCGGTTTGATTGGCAATGCATAGTATCACCCAAAGCACATCGGCCAGCTCATCTGAAATATTCACCTCTTTTTCATTTTCTTTAAAAGACTGCTCTCCATATTTTCTCACCATCAACCGTGAAAGTTCGCCCACTTCTTCCATCAAAATCCCCAAATTAGTAAGCTCATTGAAATAACGGACGCCGGTGGTGGTGATCCATTTATCAATATCTTTTTGGGCTTCTTCTATTGTCATTTTGTTGATTAAAATTAGATTAATAAATTTTTCAGGACGGTCATTCTTTATTTTTAGAATCTATTATAATTGTAACCGGCCCATCATTCACCAAAGCTACTTTCATATCAGCGCCGAAAGTGCCGGTACTTATTTTTTTCCCAAAATCTTTTTCAAGTTGCTGAATCATTTTTTCATAAACCGGGATAGCGATTTCGGGTTTACTTGCTTTTAAATAAGAAGGCCGGTTTCCCTTTTTGGTAGAGGCTTGCAAGGTGAACTGGCTTACTAATAAAATATCGCCACTGATTTCCTTTACAGAAAGGTTGGGAATGTGGTTTTCATCGTCAAAAATCCTAAGATTAACAATCTTATTACTTAACCATTTTATATCTTCATCATTGTCAGAATCTTCAATGCCTGCAAAAACCAGTAAACCCATATTTATTGAAGATTTTTCTTTTTTATCAATGGTTACCGAGGATTGGCTTACTCTTTGAATTACCACTTTCATACTTAACTCATCATTATTTATATATAGAAAAATATTAATGCCAAAAATGGTTAAAAAAATTCTGAACTTTAATTTTCGGGGCAATTAAAATCGGATAATTCAACCCCCATCCGCTTTATGAATTTATTCAGTATTCTTATCCACAGCCTGTTGAAAATTAAGAAGCGGAATTCTCATTTATAAAAAATATTTTCGTTCTCCCGCGACACAAAAAAATAATTTTAAACAAAAATACTTTATTACCATGGCTAGAAAAAACCAAACTCAGGCCGGGCTTCGTTTTCCCCGTCATTTTACAAAGGAAGGGATTTCTCCTTTTGAAATGTTTGAATATGATTACCGCACCTCTGTAATTAAAAATACAACAGGGGAAATAGTATTTCAAATGGATAATGTGGAAGTGCCCAGGCAATGGAGCCAGATTGCCACAGACATTTTGGCCCAAAAGTATTTCAGGAAGGCAGGTGTTCCACAACCGGATGGCGGAACAGGGAGAGAGACTTCCATTAAACAGGTTGCCCATAGAATGGCGCATTGCTGGAGAGTTTGGGGCGAAAGAAATAATTATTTTGCAACCAAAGAAGATGCACAGATCTTTTATGAAGAATTGGTTTTTTGCATTTTGAACCAATCCTGTGTTCCCAATTCTCCACAATGGTTCAATACCGGCTTGCATGAAGTATATGGAATAACAGGCAAGCCGCAAGGACATTACTATGTGGATGGAAAAGATGGCATTTTGAAAAAATCAACTTCCGCTTACGAGCGGCCCCAACCGCATGCATGCTTTATCCTGAGTGTGGAAGACGATTTGGTAAATGAAGGCGGCATTATGGATTTGTGGGTGCGTGAAGCAAGAATTTTCAAATATGGAAGCGGCGTAGGAACCAACTTCAGCAGCATCCGTGGAGAAGGAGAGAGACTCAGTGGCGGCGGCACTTCCAGCGGTTTGATGAGCTTTTTGAAAATTGGTGATCGTGCTGCGGGCGCTATCAAAAGTGGCGGCACCACAAGGCGCGCGGCCAAAATGGTTTGTCTTGATATTGACCATCCTGAAATTGAAAGTTTTGTAAATTGGAAACTGGAAGAAGAAAATAAAGTAGCCGCTTTAATTGCAGCGGGCTATCCCAGCGACTACGAAGGCGAAGCTTACAAAACAGTAAGCGGGCAAAACAGCAATAATTCTGTTCGCATTTCCAACGAATTTTTTCATGCGCTGGAAAAAAATGGAGATTGGCATTTAAAAGCAAGAAGCGATGGCCACACCATGAAAACCATCAAAGCCAAAAAATTATGGGATGAAATTAATTACGCAGCATGGCGCTGTGCAGATCCCGGAACGCAATATGACACAACGATCAATGAATGGCACACCTGCCCCGAAGGAGGAAGAATCAGGGCAAGCAACCCCTGTAGCGAATACATGTTTCTCGATAATACAGCCTGTAACCTCGCCTCAGTAAATCTTCGCAAATTCTTTAATGAAGACAACAATATTTTTGATGTTCCTGGTTTTGAATATACGGTTCGTTTGTGGACCACTGTTTTGGAAATCTCTGTTTTAATGGCGCAATTTCCAAGCAAGGAAGTAGCCCAGTTAAGTTACGATTACAGAACCCTTGGTTTAGGTTTCGCGAATTTAGGAAGCATGCTAATGGTCAGCGGTATTCCTTATGATAGTGATAAAGCCCGTGGTATTGCCGGGGCCATCACTGCGATCATGACAGGCATTTCTTATAAAACTTCAGCAGAGCTTGCGGAACAATTAGGCACCTTCAGCAGGTATGAAGAAAATAAGCAACACATGCTTCGCGTAATGCGCAACCATCGTGCAGCGGCGTATGATGCAACAGAGGCTTATGAGGGTCTTGAGATTAAGCCACAGGGAATCAATGCAAAAGACTGCCCGGATTATTTACTAAAAGCTGCTACCAAAGCATGGGATGATGCAGTAAAATTGGGTGAAAAATTTGGCTACAGAAATGCCCAGACCACTGTAATCGCGCCGACCGGAACCATTGGTTTGGTAATGGATTGCGATACCACCGGTGTAGAGCCTGATTTCGCATTGGTGAAATTTAAAAAACTAAGCGGCGGCGGTTATTTTAAAATTATCAACCAAAGTGTGCCGCAGGCGCTGCGCAACCTGAAATATTCAGAGACAGAGATTGAGGAGATTGTAAATTATGCCAAGGGCCATGCAACATTAAAAAATGCGCCACACATTAATTTTGAATCTCTTGCCAAAAAAGGATTTACTGCCGCCGATCTTCAAAAAATAGAAGCCTCATTGGGCGCTGCTTTTGAAATTGGCTTTGTTTTCAATGTTTTCAATTTGGGTGAAGAATGCCTGCAACGCCTTGGCTTCAAAGCAGAAGATTACAACAATTTTGAATGGAGCCTATTGAATTCATTAGGATTTTCGGATGAGCAGATTGACGAAGCCAACGTGTATATCTGTGGCACTATGACTGTGGAAGGAGCTCCTTATTTAAAAGAAGAGCATCTCCCGGTTTTGATTGTGCCAATAAATGCGGTACCATTGGCAAAAGATTTATTCATTACAGCGGCCATATCAAAATGATGGCGGCGGCTCAGCCTTTCTTAAGCGGCGCTATTTCCAAAACAATTAACCTTCCAAATGAGGCTACCGTTGATGAAATTAAGGAAGCTTATCTTTTAAGCTGGAAGCTGGGATTAAAAGCCTGTGCGCTTTACCGTGACGGATCTAAATTGTCACAACCACTCAGCAACAAAAGCGATAAGAAAAAGAAGGCTGAAGAAGCCGAAGAAGAAAGTATCCAAAAGCAACACGAAACAGCCCTGATAAATATGGGCCAGCTCACTATAGATGATTTGCTGGAAGAAGTAAATAAAAGAGTGCAAAGCAGCGAGGATACTTCGTTAAAACGCCAGTTGGCGATGATTGTTGAACGCCGCACTTTACCCGCAAAACGCAGAGGCTTTACCCAAAAAGCCAAGATCAACGGGCAGGCCTTATTTCTCAGAACCGGTGAATACAGCGATGGTACTTTAGGAGAAATTTTTATTGATATGGCCAAGGAAGGCGCCACCATGCGCAGCATGCTAAACTGTTTTGCCATCGCCATTTCTATCGGGCTTCAATATGGCGTGCCTCTGGAAGAATTTGTAGAAAAATTTGTATTTACCCGCTTCGAACCTTCAGGGATGGTGGAACATCCTAACATTAAAACCACTACTTCCATCATCGATTTCATGTTCCGTTCTTTGGCATATGAATATTTGGGACGAAACGACCTGGTCCATGTATTGGACAAACCAGAGGTGGAAAACCTTGGCGATAAGCCCTGGGATCAGAATACTCCTACCATCGGTGAGCGCATTCCTGAATTAAGCGAGATAAGAGTCACTGGCCCTTCTGCGTCAAAAGTTCAAAAACCACACAGAACAGAACACGTAAAAAAAGTAATTTCTGACCAGGATGCTGTAAATGCAGCTTCCAAGAACATGCAAAGCGATGCGCCTGCCTGTAATATCTGCGGACACATAACAATCAGGAGCGGCACTTGCTATAAATGCTTAAACTGCGGCAATAGTATGGGTTGCAGTTAAATTTTTCTCTGGGGTTATTTAAGCCATCTTCCCAAAAAGGTGGCTTTTTTTATTAATTTAATTTCATTCACAGTGAAGCCACAAATATTTTCATTTCTTATTTTCCTGCCTCAAAAATCGTCTGCTTAAAAAAAATTAATTTTGCCCACAAAATTTTTATCATGAGTAAAGGACCCATTTCACAATTTATAGAACATCATTATCGTCATTTTAATGCTGCAGCTTTGATAGATGCTGCCAAAGGTTATGAAGCGCATTTAAACGAAGGCGGAAAAATGCTGGTGTCTCTCGCTGGCGCAATGAGTACTGCCGAGTTGGGAATATCATTTGCGGAAATGATCCGGCATGATAAAGTATCCATCATTAGCTGCACCGGCGCTAACCTCGAAGAAGACATTATGAATCTCGTGGCGCATTCTCATTATAAAAGAGTTCCTCATTACCGCCATCTTACGCCGCAGGAAGAATGGGATTTGTTGGAGAATCATTATAACCGCGTGACCGATACTTGTATTCCTGAAGAAGAAGCTTTCAGGAGGTTGCAGCAGCATATTTTTAAAATATGGAAAGAGGCGGAAGAAAAAGGAGAACGATATTTTCCGCATGAATACATGTACAAAATGTTGCTGAGCGGCCTGCTCGAACAGTATTATGAAATTGATCCGAAAAATAGCTGGATGCTGGCGGCGGCTGAAAAAAACATTCCTATCGTGGTTCCCGGTTGGGAAGACAGCACCATGGGAAACATTTTTGCTTCTTACGTTATCAAGGGCGAATTGAAAGCATCTACAATGAAGAGCGGAATTGAATACATGCAGCAACTTACCGAATGGTACCGCGAATTATCAACAGGAAAAGGCCTTGGATTCTTTCAGATTGGCGGCGGCATCGCAGGTGATTTTCCAATTTGCGTGGTGCCAATGATGTACCAGGATTTGGAATGGCATGATGTACCGTTCTGGAGTTATTTCTGCCAGATTTCTGATTCTACCACTTCTTACGGCTCTTATTCCGGCGCCGTTCCTAACGAAAAAATCACCTGGGGCAAACTGGATATTCACACGCCAAAATTTATTGTTGAAAGCGATGCGACCATTGTTGCACCATTGATTTTCGCGTGGGTGTTAGGCCAATAATTTTGTGAATAACGCTACTCAGTAAACAAATAAATAAGCAATAATTTTATTTTGTTCTAATAAAAAAAAGGTTGATAATTTTTTAAAAAACTATCAACCTTTTTAAAACTATTTTTTAATATCACGCTTTTCTAAACAACCACTTGCCCATTTCTTTGAAAGTAACTTTTTTGCCATAGAGCAAAATACCTGTGCGGTAAATTTTTGCAGCAAGCATGGTGGTTAAAATAAATCCGATCACAAGGGACAACATCGAAACCAATATCTGCCAGCCCGGAACATTGCCCGATGGAATGCGCGCCATCATTACGATTGGTGAAGAAAAAGGAATGAGGCTTCCCCAAACGGCAATCGGCGAATCAGGTTTTCCAACTGCAGTGGCCATAATTACGAACGAAAGAATGATAGGCATCGTGATGGGCAACATCAATGATTGCGCTTCCTGCGGATCTTCGTTTACCACGCTGCCTACAGCGGCAAACAACGAAGCATAAAATAAATAACCACCGATAAAATAAAAAAGAAAACAAGGAATGATAAGCCCCCAGTTGGCGGATAAAAATACATTTCGTGCGTTCATAAAATTAGCCGCTGCCGAACTATTGGCTGCAGCGCCCATACCGTTCATGGCCTGTGCGTGTTGCAATGCATCTGCTGAAAAGAATGAAGCAGAAACTGAAGATAATAGAACGATCAGAACAATCCAGATCAGCAATTGTGTAATGCCAACGGCTGCTATTCCCAGAATTTTTCCCAACATCAGTTGAAAAGGCCTTACGGAACTGATGATCACTTCTGCAATACGGTTCATTTTTTCTTCCATCACGCCGCGCATCACCGCCGCACCATAAATAAACAAGGTGATGTATATCAGAAAGCCGCTGCCATAGCCTATTCCATAAGAAAGCGCCGCGTTCGATTTTTCGGTTTTGTTTCCCTGTTTTACAATCGTTCTGAAATTATACATCTGGTCTTCATCAACGCTGTTGATAGAATCCAGAATTTTTTTGTCAATATTATTTCTTAAAAAAGCCTGGTTGCGGATCGCTGTGTTTATCTGGTCTCTTATTTTATCTTCTGCGTCCATGCCTAATTGCTTGGTAGATATCAGAGCGATGGAATCGGATGAAGAATTGTAATTGTCCGGAATTTTCAGAAAAGCCGAATAGCCTTTTTCTTTAAAATTATCGGCGGTTACGTCAGGAGGAAATTCATAAGTAATCAGATCGCTGCTTTGGAAACTATTTTTAAAAATACCATTGCTGTCTGACACGGCCACCTTTTGCTTTTCCATGCTGGTAGCAGAAAAATACGCCGATGCAAAAATGAATCCTATAAAAAATAAAGGAAGTAAAATAGTGGAGAGAATGAAAGTCCGGTTTCTTACCCTGGTGAGATATTCTCTTTTTATTACCAGCCAAATTTTGTTCATGGTTGATGGATTAATTCGTTAATGGTTAATTAGTGAATGGGTCGGTTTTTCTGCCACAACTAAATTGGCTGATTATTTTCATGGCTCACTTGTTTTATAAAAATATCATTCAGCGAAGGCAGCACTTCATTGAACGAATGGATGGAAGCCTTGTGATCTAAAAATTCCTGCAATACCTGCACCGGCTTGTTTCCATCTTTAATTTTTACATTTAAAAAATTACCCTTGCTATTTATGACATCAAAAGATTGACCTGGAAATTCCGGTGGCAATTCATCAAACCCTATTTTGAAAATATGTTCTTTAAAATCATCTTTTATCTGCGTTACACTTCCATCTAATATTTTTTTGCCTTTATTAACCAAAATAATTTTATCGCAAATCTCTTCCACCTGTTCCATACGGTGTGTGCTGAATATGATGGTAGTGCCATCTTTGGCCAGTTTAAATATTTCCTCTTTTATCAAATTACTGTTCACCGGATCCAGTCCGCTGAAAGGCTCATCCAAAATCAATAATTTAGGATTGTGAAGCACGGTAGTCACAAATTGTAATTTTTGTCCCATGCCTTTGCTCAGGTCATTCACTTTTTTGTTCCACCAGCCTTCCATTTCAAATTTTACAAACCATTCTTTTATTTTTTTCATGGCGTCATGGCGGCTCAACCCTTTTAGCTGGGCAAGATATAAAGCCTGCTCCCCGATTTTCATCTTTTTATAAAGGCCGCGTTCCTCGGGCATGTAGCCGATTTTTGCAATGTCGTTGGTGGGATTAAATTTTTTTCCTTCAAAAAAAATTTCGCCGCTGTCGGGATAAAAAATTCCCGTGATCATTCTAAGCAACGTGGTTTTTCCTGCTCCGTTTGGCCCCAGTAAGCCGAAGATGCATCCTTCCGGGATGGAGAAGCTAATATCATCCACCGCCTTTTGGGTAGCGTAGTATTTTTTCAGATTTTGTAATTCAAGAATAGCCATTTTTGATTTTTAAAATTAAAATATATCCCCAAAAAAGAAAGTTGCGAAGATATTAAACGCAGTTAAAGTCTGGCCATTTATTGCACAAACTTTGATGAACGGTGTTTTGCCAAAAACAGTAAACGGATAAACAGATTGAATTTTTATTTATGTAACCCTTATCATTACAGGCTAATTAATAAAAATCAGGTTGGTTGACTGAGCTAATTTAATTATTTGATATTTTTAGTCAGGCATTATTGTATTATTCAACTGTAAGAGAAAAAGTAATCATTCTTGAATTGATCCGGTCAATCACATTTGAATATTTTAGATTCGGATCACGGGCATGGAGGTTGGTAATGCCGCTGCTGTATTTTATTTCAGGAGACAAGACGAAATAAGGAAAATAAATATGAAAGCCAAGCCCGATCTCTGCACTTAAATCAGATTTGTTCAGCTTAATCAGGTCTTCCGCTTCGGACGCGCCGGCATTGCTGGCCAGGTCATAATCAAATTTAGCGCCTGCCAGCGTATACACTTTAAAATTGCCAATACGATCGCTGCTGAAAGCAATATTTATTGGGAAACTCAAAGTAATGGATTGCACTTTTTTAGTCACCGAAGAATCTGCTTCATATTTTTGAGAATATAAAAATGCCTTTTCAGAAAACGTAAGGTCAAGCGGATGAAGCCGTATATCGAAATGATTGCTCATTCTCAAATTTACCAGCCAAGCCAGGTTGATTCCGGGATTGTTAATGCTTTCCACATCCAAGATTGAATCATACTGAAGAAACCGTGGGTGATGGGTAAAATTAAAATGAGATTTATTGTAGCCGATATTGATGCCGAAATGATATGGCCTTTCATCATGATCTTCCTGGTTCAATACTCTCTCCTGGGCCCTCGCCAGGGTTGAACAAAACAGGAGCGGCAAAACCATTAAAACTATTTTTCTGCGCAATAAATGGTGCATATTCCTAATGTCAATGTTTGGTAAAAAGCGTTCCGATAGTCTGATTGGTTTAAAATGTGAATGAAAGATTTTTTTTCGGGAAACTGAAGAACTGAATTGTTTAAATATTGATAAGCTTCATTATTTTTTGCAATAATCTTTCCAATTTTCGGAGTGATTGTTTTCATGTAAAAATTGTAAAGTTGTTTGATCACCGGTGCCCCAGGCTTCGTGCATTCCAAAACAATTAGTTTTCCACCCGGTTTCAGCACTCTTTTTATCTCTGCCAATCCCTTCTCAAGATTCTCAAAATTCCTGACTCCAAAGGCTACGGTAACAGCATCAAACGTATTGTCATCAAATAAAATTGCCTCACTATCGCCGTTCAACATCTGAATCTTATCTGAAAGACCTGCGTCTTTTATTTTTTTCCTTCCGATCTCAAGCATGCCCTCGCTGATGTCAATGCCTGTGATTTTTTCAGGCTTTAAGATTTTATAGCATGTTAATGCAAAATCGCCGGTGCCGGTGGCCACATCAAGGATATTTTTTGGCTGGGAAGCAATCAATTGCCTGATGGCATTTTTCCTCCAGCCTACATCAATTCCTGCGCTGAGGAAGCGGTTCAAAAAATCATACCGGAATGCAATTTTATCAAACATCTCTTCTACCTGCTTCTTCTTGCTTTCTTTCGAATTTTTAAAGGGAACTATTGTATCATGAGGATAAATATTCATCACACCAAAGATAGTTTTTTGAAGTAAAGATTTTTATAGTTAATTATTCTTTCACTTTTATTTTTGAAATCAACTCATTCAGCCTTACACCTTCAACAGTACGGTTTAACGTAAATTGCATCATGCACATTAAAAAAGCAGAATATCTTACCAGCAGTCCTTCTTACGAAAAATGCCCTCCTCCGGGCCAGCCGGAATATGCCTTTATTGGAAGAAGTAATGTAGGAAAATCTTCTCTGATAAACCTGCTCACCAACAATGAGAAATTGGCCAAGACTTCCAATTCGCCTGGTAAGACACAAATGATCAATCATTTTGAGATCATCTCTGTGGGTAAATCTGGCGATATTTCCGAAACAAAATGGTTTTTGGTAGATCTTCCGGGATATGGATTTGCAAAAGTATCACAAAGCAGCAGGAGAAAATGGGAGCAAATGATAGAGCATTATTTGAGAAACCGGAAAAACCTGGTAAATGTTTTTGTACTCATCGACTCAAGGCATTCACCACAAAAGCTGGATCTTGAATTTATAAAAAATCTTGAGTGGTGGCAGGTGCCCTATACTTTGATCTTTACCAAAGCTGATAAGGAAAAACAGTCCGTGGTCAGTAGCAATGTAAAATTATTTTTGCAATGTCTCAGGGAAACACAGCAATTTTTACCGCAACATTTTGTTTCCAGTTCAGAGAAAAAAATGGGAAGAGACAAAATTTTAAAAGTAATAGAAGAAATGAATACGGATTTTTTTAATGAAAAGAATTAAATATTCATTTTGGCATTTTCACTATTATTTTTTGCCTGGTAATTTATATTGTGAAACAGTAAAAGGACAAATAACTTATTTTTCTGTTTTACATCCACTAAAAAAGGCTGCCTTTCGGCAACCCCTTTCACCTGTAATCCATATTATTGCTTAATTATTAATTTTGCTGACGCCTTTGCGGACGAAGGCTTTCTTCCACTTCATTTTTAAATTTAGTATACTGTTCATCAGTAAAAATAGTTTTCAGCTTTGCATCGCGGTCATCGGTTAATTTTTGAAACTGGCTGCGATCCGGGCGTTCGCCAGAGGCTCTTGCATCCTCAAACATTTTCATTTGCGCGGTATAATAATCAGAAAAAGCGCTGTCGGTTTGGGTTTGCTGCGCCGCATTCAGGTTCAGGGCAGGTGTAATTTTATCCATGGCCGCTTTTACCCTTTCAGGTACAGTGCGACGTTGCATTCCCTGGGCATAAATGCCTGTTGTGGCTGCCATTATAAATAAAGCAACCAAAGTGATGATCTTTGTTTTCATTTTTTTAAGTTTTGTTTTTTATATTTTAAAAACTCTTTAAAAGGCTTATTTCTTGTGTGAATCTCCGGGCC
>JBIQMJ010000065.1:0-15847 GCA_044463445.1 Segetibacter koreensis | reverse complement strand
TGTTGTAAGTGAAACTGAAGACAGGCTAAATGCAGTTTATGAAGCAGAGATCGGAAATTCAGCCATCTTTGAGCGTTCCAAAGAATTTGGAAAAACTGTAGCTCAAAAAATTGCTGAATGGGCGGCAACCGATCATCCATGGAGTTCATGGCAGCCGATGGTTCTGTCTGACAATTCCCCTGGTAAATGGTGGCCGGAAAATAACAACCCATTAATGCCTAATGCCCTTGCCTATTGGGGTGATACCCGAACTATCGTACCCGGGAGTATTGATAACGTAATTTCCGAACCTTACACCTACAATGACAATGATCAAAATTCACCTTATTACAAGGATTTCCGGGAAGTATATGACATTTCTAAAAACCTATCCTTTCAACAAAAACGTCTTGCCCTGTATTATAATGATCCAATGGTGAATGGCTATCCTGGTGGTGCAAGTTATTTTCCGGTATTTAAACAAATTATAGAACAGTTAGACCCCACGCTCGATGTAGCTGCAGTGGCGTTTGCCAAAACGGGTATGAGCCTGATGGATGCCACCATTGGCTCCATGAAGGCGAAATTTACGATCATGCAGGAAAGACCCTTCCAGTTCATTCGACGAATCATTGAACCATCGTGGAAGCCACTGATCCCAACTCCTCCCTATTCCGATTTTCCCGCAAACCATGCGACATTTGCCGGCGCCTTTACTCATGCTCTCACTACCTTGTTTGGAAATAATGTTCAATTCACTAACACCACGTACGAAGGAAAACAGATAACAATTGATGGGAGCACCATAGACATGGGCACCTACGATTACAACTCCTTTTATGAGCTGGCAAATGACATTGCCATTTCGAGAGTTTACGGGGGCATTCATACCCGCCATGCCGTAGAAGAAGGTATTAAACAGGGAATAAGAACCGCACAAAACGTTGATAAAAAAGTAAAATTTCTAAAGTAGCAAGCAACCGGTTTTGAAGATCATCATTATCTCAGGGCAACAGAAATATCTCCGGGGAAAAATAAAGAAAGGGGGCAGGTAATAAATCCGCCCCTTTTTCATAATTCTTCATGAAAAAGTACTTCAAAAATTTTATCCCTGTTTTATATGATTTTTTTTTCTTGCCTTTCCGGTAATTCCAGCAGGAATGTTGAGCCTTCATTTCTATCCGACAAAGCAGTAAGGTAGCCTCTGTGTTTATCAATAATTTTTTTACAAATAGATAAGCCTACGCCAGTGCCTTCAAAATCTTCGTTGCTGTGAAGCCTTTTAAAAGCTTTAAATATGTCATTGGCATATTGGTTGTCGAAACCAATACCATTATCCGAAACAGATATCTGGTAATAAATTACATCCCGGATATATTTTTCTTTATTTACTGAAGCAGGTTCTATTTTTTTTGATGAAATATGGATAATGGCTTTTTTTTCTTTTCTTTTAAATTTAAGAGCATTGCTCAACAGGTTGTAAAATAATTGACGGATCAGGCCCGGCACTGCCTGAATTACTGGTAACAAATCAATATTGATCTCAGCTTGCGTGTTTTCAATTTCAATTTCTAATTCTATCATTGCCTCCTTTACCACTTCGTTCAGGTCAACTGTTATAAAATCAGCAGCTTTAATAGAATCTCTCGAAAATTGAAGCAAATTGTTGATCAGTATTTTCATTCTTTGAGAGGAACTGCTGATTTTGGCAAGATACTTTTCTACTTCCGGCTGATCATTTTTTATATTGAGAATCTTATCACTGAAAACCATTATTTTTCGTAATGGCTCCTGTAAATCATGTGAAGCTACATAAGCGAACCTGTCCAATTCTTCATTCACGGCTTTCAAATGTTGATTGTTTTCTAAAAACTGCTGATTGAGGATTTTAATTTTTTCCTCTGACAATTTTCTTTCCTGGATTTCTTTTTGAAGTGATTTATTTGCTGCAACTAATTTTTTTTCATGGCTGACTAACTGATGATTTTTTCGATATAAATCAACAAAGACGCCAACTTTAGCTCTTAATAATTCAGGATTGATGGGTTTATAAATATAATCAACGCCGCCCATTTGGTAACCTTTAAAAATATATTCGTCCTCGTTACTGTAGGCGGTTATAAAAATAATCGGAATTGCTTTTAATTTATCCCGCTCATAAATCATGGTTGCTGTTTCAAGCCCGTTCATGCCGGGCATTTGGACATCCATCAGGATCAATGAAAAATCATGCCGGTGCAATAAAACTTTTAAGGCTGCCCTGCCTGAATCAGCTTTAATGACATTATAATTATCTTTTTCGAGGATCGCTTCGATGGACAAAAGATTGTCCTCACGGTCATCCACGACCAGGATATTTATATCAGTTTTATTATTTTTATTTTGCAACATGCAACCCTATTTTTTATAAAGCCAAACTCTCATTAGCGACATTAATTGTCCTATTTTCAAAGGCTTGGTGATGTAATCTGACGCACCGGCTTCAATACATTTTTCCCTGTCGCCTTTCATTGCTTTTGCTGTAACAGCAATGATGGGAAGAGAATTATTTTTATGTTCTCTTCTTATTTTCTGAGTCGTTTCATAACCATCCATTTCAGGCATCATAATGTCCATTAATACAATGTCAATCTGGTTATTTTCATTCAGGATTTTCATCGCTTCGGTGCCGCTTTCTGCCGTGATCGTATTAATATTATATCTTTCAAAAGCGGTCGTTAATGCAAACAAATTTCGAACATCATCATCCACGACCAAAACATTTTTATGGGTCAATACATCTGTTTTTGAGCGCAGCCCTTCGATCAATCTTCTTTTTTCAGGCAACAAATGATTATGATCAATATGAAGCAGCATCACAGTTTCTTCGAGTAAAAGATCCAATGAATTCACTCCTTTCAGAATTATTTTATTGGCATATTGTTTCAGTTTGGTGTTCTCTGCTTTTGAAAAGTCTTTTGCTGAATAAATTAAAACCGGCGTCATTTCTTTTTTCACTATGGGGCTTATCTCATTCAATAGTTCCTGGCCCGTAATATCCGGCAGCATGTAATCTACAATGATGCAATCATAAATATTATCCCTGATTAATTTTAGCGCCTGTTTGCCTGAACTGGCAATATTAATATTGATCAGATCTCCGTTTTGAATAATTTTTGCGATTTGGGATGCGTCCAATTCATTGTCTTCTACGATCAATAATTGTTTCGTTTTTTTCTCACTGAATTTTACAATTTCCGAAAACAAAACATTGAGCGCTTCTGCTTTCAAAGGTTTTAAATGGAAACTTTTTGCACCCCTGTGAATTGCCAGTAAATGATTCTCTTCCCCACTGATCAGGTGAATGGGTACATGCCTGAAATTGATGTCATTTTTGAACAGGTCCAAAATCCGCCATCCACTTGCATGGGGCAATTTTACATCAAGAGTGATGGCAGTTGGAGGATATTTATTAGCAAGATCAAAAACATCGCCAAAATTTGTAGCGACCAGCACCTTCAGGCCTTTCTCATGCGCTTTTTCCATCATGATCTTTCCAAAGCGAATATCATCCTCAATGATCAGGACTATTTTTTCTCCGGCAACAATATTAGTTCTGTCATCTCCTGCCTCGTTGATGATTTTATTGAGTTCATTCAAATCTTTTGTGTTTGTGATCTTGGCTGGCGGTGTTTGTTTTTTATTGTCTTTAAGATTTTCCTTTTCATTCAGATAGGAAAGTTTGTATTCATTTTCTTTAAGTTCATATTTTTCTGTATTGGTTGTTGCAGGATTATAATCGATTGGCAGGAATAAAGTAAAGGTGCTTCCCCGGCCGCTTTCACTTTCAAGGTCAATCGAACCGCCCAGCAAATCAGCAAGCCCGCGGCTGATGGATAAACCCAAACCAGTGCCTCCATATTTCCGGCTGGTAGAACCTTCTGCCTGCTGAAATGCTTCGAAAATTATATTCTGCTTGTCTTTTGAAATTCCGATACCGGTATCTTTGATTTCAAATGCTACCACGCGCTTTGCTTTTTCCAAAGCCGGATGGCCTTGTTTCCAATTATGGTTTGCTTCGTAGATTGATAATTTTACTTCTCCTTTTTCTGTAAATTTAAATGAATTGGAAAGCAGGTTTTTCAATATCTGATTCAGTCTTTGGGCGTCTGTTTCTAAACTTGACGGAAGCTTTTCATCCATTTCAATAGTGAACCGCAAATTTTTATTTTCAGAAACATGCTTAAAGGTTGTTTCAACAAAAGCCGTAATAGCACTGAATTTGAGATTTACAAAATCAGTAGAAATATATCCTGACTCGATTTTGGAAATATCAAGAATGTCATTGATCAGGTGGATCAGGTCGTCACCGCAACTATGAATTGTTTTTGCATAGCGAACTTGTTTTTCGTTCAGATTCCCTTCATGATTTTCGTACAATTGTTGGGCTAAAATGAGGAGTGAATTCAATGGAGTGCGCAATTCATGCGACATGTTGGCAAGAAATTCCGATTTGTATTTTGAAGTAATCTGCAATTGCTCTGCTTTTTCTTCCAATGATCTCCTGGCTTCTTCCACTTCTTTGTTTTTTCCCTCTACTTCTTCTTTTTGCTTCACCATCAATTGCGCCTTTTCCTGCAATTCTTCGTTGGTTCTTCTTAATTCATCAGCCAGTGATTGAGATTGTTCCAATAAATCTTCGGTTCTTGAATTTGCCTCTATAGTATTTAAAACGATGCCGATACTTTCTGTCAACTGGCTCAAAAAGTCGAGATGCGTTTCGCTGAAAGTTTCAAAAGAGGCGAGTTCGATGACAGCTTTGATTTCCTTTTCGAATAAAACGGGAAGAATGACGAGGTTGACGGGCTCTGATTTTCCAAGACCGGAACTGATCCTGATATAATCTTTGGGAACATTGGTCAAAAGGATTCTTTCTTTATTCACAGCACATTGGCCTACCAAACCTTCTCCCAGTGCAAATTCCTGCCCCATTTTAGTACGGTCGCTGTAGGCGTAGGCCGCAAAAAGTTTCAGCTTTGGATTCTGCATATTTTCATCCTGCTTCAAAATATAAAACAATCCTTTTTGTGCGTTTACTACCTGCGCCAATTCTGAAAGAATTTTTTGGGTAACGGTATTTAAATCCTTTTGCCCCTGCAGCATTTGGGTAAATTTCGCCAGGTTTGATTTCAGCCAGTCCTGTTCCTGGTTTCTTAAAGTGGTTTTTTTAAGATTCACGATCATCTGGTTGATCGTATCTTTTAGTTCTTCCACTTCTCCTTTTGCCTCCACGCTGATCATTTGGGTGAGATCACCTTTTGTAACGGAAGAAGCCACATCAGAGATGGCGCGTACCTGGGTAGTTAAATTCTCAGCGAGCTGATTTACATTTTCTGTAAGATTTTTCCAGATCCCTGAAGCGCCCGGCACGCTTGCCTGTCCCCCCAATCTTCCTTCCACACCCACTTCGCGGGCAACTGTCGTAACCTGGTCGGCAAATACGGCTAACGTATCAATCATTTCATTGATCGTATCGGTTAATTGCGCCACTTCACCTTGCGAAACGATAGACAATTTTTGTTTTAAATTTCCCGTTGCAACCGCTGTTACCACTTTTGCAATTCCACGCACCTGGTTGGTAAGGTTGGATGCCATCATGTTCACTGAATCCGTCAGATCTTTCCAGGTTCCCGCAACGCCCTGCACTTCAGATTGACCGCCGAGCTTGCCTTCTGTTCCTACTTCTCTTGCCACACGCGTTACTTCATAAGCAAATGAGTTCAACTGATCTACCATTGTATTAATGGTATTTTTCAAATCCAGGATTTCCCCTTTTACATCAATCGTTACTTTTTTAGAAAGATCTCCTGATGCCACGGCTTTTGTTACTTCAGCAATGTTTCTAACCTGGGAAGTCAGATTCCCGGTCATCTGGTTTACAGAATCGGTAAGGTCTTTCCATGTGCCTGCAACTCCTGGCACAAAAGCCTGTCCGCCTAATTTTCCATCGGTACCAACTTCTCTTGCCACACGAGTTACTTCAGATGCGAATGCACGAAGCTGATCCACCATCGTGTTCAGCGTTTCTTTCAATTGCAATATTTCTCCATGAACGTCCACGGTGATTTTTCTGGACATATCGCCATTGGCCACGGCAATCGCCACATCGGCAATATTTCTTACTTGTGCAGTAAGATTTCCGGCCATCTGGTTTACTGAATCCGTCAGATCTTTCCATGTCCCGGCAACTCCCGGCACATTGGCCTGTCCGCCTAACTTTCCTTCAGTACCCACTTCTTTTGCAACACGGGTAACCTCGGATGCAAAAGCACGAAGCTGTTCCACCATCGTGTTGATGGTGTTTTTTAATTCAAGAATTTCTCCTTTTACATCTACCTGGATTTTTCTGGAAAGATCGCCATTGGCAACCGCAGTGGTTACTTCAGCGATATTTCTTACCTGCGAAGTAAGATTCGACGCCATCTTATTTACAGAATCGGTAAGATTTTTCCAAAGACCTTCCACGCCGGGCACATCCGCTTGTCCGCCTAATTTCCCTTCGGAACCCACTTCTCTTGCCACACGGAAAACCTCTGAACCAAAAGAATTCAGTTGATCCACCATCGTATTGATCGTATTTTTTAATTCAAGGATTTCTCCTTTTACGTTTACCGTAATTTTTCTGGAGAGATCGCCTTTTGCCACTGCGGTTGTTACCTCCGCGATGTTACGAACCTGTGCTGTCAGATTAGATCCCATCTGATTTACAGATTCAGTCAGGTCTTTCCAGGTTCCCCCGACGCCACGCACTTTTGCCTGTCCACCCAGCTTTCCTTCCGTACCCACTTCCAAAGCCACACGCGTAACTTCTGATGCAAATGAGTTCAATTGATCCACCATTGTATTGATGGTCTTTTTTAATTCAAAGATTTCACCTGAAACATCCACTGTAATTTTTTTGGATAAATCTCCGTTGGCTACAGCCGTGGTTACTTCCGCAATATTTCTCACCTGTGCGGTCAGATTGGAAGCCATCTGGTTTACAGAATCCGTGAGATCTTTCCATGTTCCTCCCACACCCTGAACTTTTGCCTGACCACCCAGTTTCCCTTCTGTTCCCACTTCCAGCGCGACACGGGTTACTTCTGATGCAAATGAGTTCAACTGATCCACCATCGTGTTGATCGTATTTTTCAATTCCAGAATTTCTCCCTGAACATCCACTGTAATTTTTTTCGAAAGGTCACCATTTGCCACTGCCGTAGTTACATCGGCAATATTTCTCACCTGCGCTGTCAGATTCGATCCCATCTGGTTTACAGATTCCGTCAAGTCTTTCCATACACCGCCGACACCTTTCACCGTTGCTTGTCCGCCGAGTTTTCCTTCGGAACCTACTTCCCGCGCCACACGGGTTACTTCAACAGAAAATGAATTCAACTGATCCACCATCGTGTTGATCGTATTTTTTAATTCCAGGATTTCTCCTTTTACATCCACCGTAATTTTCCTGGAAAGGTCGCCACGGGCTACCGCAGTAGTAACTTCTGCAATATTCCTTACCTGGCCTGTAAGATTAGAAGCCATCTGATTTACAGAATCTGTCAAATCCTTCCAGGTACCTGCCACACCTTTTACTTCCGCCTGGCCGCCCAATTTTCCTTCTGTTCCTACTTCCAAAGCCACACGTGTTACTTCAGATGAAAATGAATTCAACTGATCCACCATTGTATTGATCGTATTTTTTAGTTCAAGAATTTCTCCCTGAACATCAACCGTAATTTTTTTAGAAAGATCCCCTTTTGCCACCGCGGTAGTTACTTCAGCAATATTGCGCATCTGGCTGGTCAGATTTCCTGCCATTTGATTTACAGAATCGGTAAGATCTTTCCACACACCCGCAACTCCTTTTACTTTTGCCTGTCCACCCAAAATACCTTCAGATCCTACTTCACGGGCCACGCGTGTAACTTCCATTGAAAAAAGATTCAACTGTTTCACCATGTCGTTCACCTCTTTGGCAATTCTTCCAAATTCACCCTGCAACATACGATCACCCAGTTTCAAAGGCATTTCCTGGGACAAGTTTCCTTTGGCAACAGAGCTGATTACATGTGCTATTTCAATGGTTGGATGAACCAGGTCGGAAATTAAGCTATTGATAGAATCAACAGCGTCATTCCATGAACCCCGCGCCGATCTTGGTAGTTCTACACGATTGTTTAAACGGCCCTGGATTCCGATATTATTTCTTGCATGATTCAATTCCTGGACAAGGATATCATTCAAGGAAATGATTTCATTCAGCGTATCGCAGATTTTTCCATTTATTCCAACTCCATTGACAGGCATCCTTACACTAAAATTCCCATTTCTAACCTGGTTCAAAACCTGTAATAAATCGTTTATATTCAATACGTCCTCAAGAGCATAATGCCCATCCGGATTGTCGCTTTTCGTCTTTGGCTTGATTTTTTCATTCATGGTATTATTGATGGTACCAGTACTTTTTAAATTGTTTTTTCGGCTTTTTTCTTTTAAGTCAGGCGCTGCCGGAGATTTGGAATCAGTGTAACCAGTATTTGCATCAGCTTTTAAAAAGCTGTTAGAGGATTTCTTCATAGTAAAGTATTGAAAAAATAGTGAATCAAATATACTATCAATGTTTTAATAAGGGATCATTAAGAAAAAGATGGTGGATAGGAGGAGATCAAAGAAGGAAATTTTTTTTAACCCAGTTATGTATATATTTATAAAGTAATTGAAAAACCCTAATGACAGAAAACAATAAATCTGCCAATAATTTTATTTTGATTGGTGAAGATGATATTGATGATAAAGAAATTTTGGAAGAGATATTTGCCTCAATTGATCCAGCAATTCAACTTCGCTTTGTGAATACAGGTGGAAAGTTATTGAATTACCTGCAAGTGGCAGAACAGGAAGATTTTCCTTGCCTGATCATTCTTGATTATAACATGCCTGACCTGAATGGAGCAGAAATTCTTGCAGGCCTTCAGGAAAATGAATGGTTGGAAGGTATTCCAAAAATGATCTGGAGTACTTCAGATGCACCTGCTTATAAAAACCGCTGTTTAGAACTGGGTGCCTCTGATTATCTTGTGAAACCATCGACAATACAGGAGTTAGAACAAATGTTGAAGTACATGCTTTCTTATTGCGGGAGTTGATAAAAATCAGGATATATTTAAAAAAAGAGAATCAGGAAGCGGAGCCAAATTCAGTTTCAAGTTTGTGAATAGAAATTGGCTTTTCCCAAACATTTACATTGGGAAAGGAATCAAACTCGTGAGTTATTTCTTTATAAGCACTGATCAGGTTTATTTTTAAAGAAGGATCATTTTTTAAAATCGATTCAGTTTGCAACCATCCTTCTCCATCCGGTAAATTATTATCAAGAAACAAAATGTCCGGATTTTTTTCTCTTATTAATTTTAATCCTTCATGTAAATTAAAGGCGAGAAGAACATCATACCCTTTTTTTACAAAATAGCTTTTCATAATCATGCAAAAATCTTCTTCGTCATCGACAATTAAAATCTTTACTTTTATCATTCTTTACTTTTCTAATCTAATTTAGTGGGCAAATATAGAAGAATGAGCATGAAAAATCTAACATATGAGGAAAGAATTACTGATTTGGAAAATAAATTGATTCATTGCGCCACTGATCTTGAGATATGTCAAAAGGAAAGTGAGGAACTTATCTATATTGCTTCTCATGATCTTAACGCTCCACTCCGAAAGTTATCTATATTTACAGAACGTTTGTCAGAGAAGGCTGGTAAAGGTTTGGGTGAGGAAGCATTGTCTTACCTCAAAAGAATCCAGTCAACAGTTGAGTCAATGAAATATTTAGTGAATGGTTTATCTGTTTTAGCTGATATTGAGAACGATGTGAATTTTGGAAAATGCGATTTGAATCTGATAATAAATGAAGTTTTAAAGGAATCGGAGGAAAAATGTAAAAAAAATGTGTCGATTTTGATTTCGCCTTTACCGGTTATAGAAGCGAATGCTTCACAAATAAAAGAAGTTTTTAAACATCTTATTCAAAATTCAATTTTGTTCCAGCCGAAGGGGCAGTCTGCGAAAATAGCAATCAGTGCAGAATTATTAGGTTTAAAAGAAAAAAAAGACTTTAATTTATCAGCAGAAAGAGAATATTACCAGATTCGATTTTCTGATAACGGCATTGGGTTTAAGCAAGAATTTGCTGATGACATTTTTAAGCCATTTAAACGCTTACACGGCAAATCTGCTTACCCCGGAAATGGATTGGGACTGGCAATCTGTAAAAAAATTACCATTATTCATGAAGGAATAATATATGCAAAAGCGAATGAAGATCAGGGTTCTGTATTTATATTAATTTTACCTCAAATTCATCAAAAAATATATGCTGACGCAAAATCAAATTAAAATTCTTATCATTGACGATGATGAAGATGATTATTTTATTATTGCAGATTATTTAAGTGAAATTGATGGCACTAAATTTATTATCGACTGGTGTAATAATTATTCTGCTGCTATTGAAGAAGTAACATCCGGCAAGCATGATATTTATTTTGTTGATTACCGGCTTCAGAACAAGACCGGCCTTGATTTGCTGAAAGAAACCGGCCACCTGCAAACAGACCGTCCCATAATCTTACTTACAGGAAAGGGAAATAAGGCAATTGATATTGAAGCAATGAAAAGTGGGGCGACCGATTATGTGATCAAATCAGAATTGAACGCTGAAAAACTGGAACGTTGTATCCGGTACTCACTTGACAGAGCGGCTTCATTACGCGCAATCAAAGAAAGTGAGAATAAATACAGGAATCTTTTTGCCGGCTCACAGGATTCTTTATTTATCAGTGATAAAAATTTATTATTAAAAGAAGTAAACCAAACGGCTTCTGATTTTTTTGGCTGTGAAAAAACAACCATTCATTCCATGAGCCTTTATGATTTCATTCCTGACAGCAAATTGAGAGAGGAAATAAAAAGCGCTATACTTGAAAATAAAAATATTTATGATCTTGAAATAGAAATTGTAAATAATAGGAAAGATAAAAGAGTGTGTATTCTCTCTATTTTGCATGAATCTGACTCCCAGGAGCAAGGTCTTATACATGGAATTTTACATGACATTACTAATTTAAAAAAAGCAGAACAAATAAATCTGCAGTCTGCAAAACTTGCAGCTAATGAAAGGTTGGTAAGAATACTGGCACATGAGATAAGAAACCCCTTAAACAATATTCAATTGTCAGCCGATAATTTGGGTATTATCGATGGCACCGATGATAACCAAAAAGCAATGATTGGAATCATCCAGCGAAACAGCGTGCGCATTAACCAGATGATCACAGAGTTGCTGGAATCTACCAAAACCTTAGAACTGGTTTTCGAAACGTATTCTTTGCAGGAGGTGCTGGAAGAAAGTTTGTCTGCGGCAATAGACCGGATCAATTTAAAGAAAATTACTCTCAACAAAGTTTTTCTGCCTTATCCCGTATTGGTTTGGGCGGATAAATCGAAATTAAAAATTGCATTTTCAAATATTCTTATCAATGCAATTGAATCCATGGAACCCAATAAAGGAGAATTATCAGTTATTATTGCCGAATCGCAAAATATGTATAAGGTGTCAATAAAAGATAATGGTAAGGGTATTCCCCCCGAACACTTATCAAAAATCTTTGAACCCTTTTTTACAATGAAAAGAAACGGCATGGGTTTGGGATTAGCTGCTGCTTACGGAATCTTTCAATCTCATAAAGCCTCTATGACCGTTGAGAGTATGCTGAACAGTGGAACGACTTTTAACATTGAATTTAATAAAAGCCTCTAAGCAGGAACAAAATATTTTAAGCCTTTAAAGAATTTTTATTTTTATGATCAATGGAGTTCTTCAATCATGATCATCTTTTTTCAATCGATCCTGTTTTTTTATTTTTAATAATGTATTTCTTTTCTCCATTGGGAAGCACTTCTTCTTTGATAAGATAAAAATCTTCATCATAATTGGTCAATTGTTTTTCCTTTTTTTCTTCATCAATACCGCGCCAATCATCGATTTTTACGGGCTCCCATTTTTTGCTTTTTGCAGAAACAAATGCTGCATCTAAAATAGCATTAACCACATAGCCATCATAAAAATTTTCCATCGGTTGCTTTTTGTTATCAATAGAATCAAACATGTCGGTGAACATGTGATTGTAACCAAGTTCATTCACTTCATCGCCTACAGGGAAAAGCCATCCGGAATTGCTTTCCGCTTTTTCTGCAATATAATCGCCGCCTTTTCCTGACGTAAACATTTCAAACCCGGTACGCAAGAAATTATTGGTCCAGATGGTTCCTTCCGTGCCCATTACTTCTTCCCTCAAATCCATTCCACCACGAAATGACCAACTCACTTCAAACTGGCCAATAGCGCCGTTTTCATATTTCACCCAACCTACTGCATTGTCTTCCGCATCAATCGGGTGAACGCGCGTATCAGCCCAGCACATCACCTCTATAGGTTTAACATTTTTGCCAATATAATTTCTGCAAATTTCCACGCAATGGCAGCCCAGGTCAATGATTGCACCACCGCCTGATTTTTCTTTATCCCAAAACCAATCGCTGTGCGGGCCAGGGTGTGTTTCCCGGCTTTTTGCCCAGACAATTTCTCCGACAGCGCCTTCCCGGATCATTTTAAGTGATTTCAATGCTTTGGGAGAATACACCAAATCTTCCAGGTAACCGCCGGTAACATTTGCCTTTTCCGCCGCCTGCAACATTTCATAGGCTTCACGGGCATTGCGCCCCAGGGGCTTTGTACATAACACGTGCTTGCCTGCCTTGGCGGAGGCAACAACAGATTTTAAGTGCATATCATTAGACAATGCAATGATCACCGCATCCACGTCTTTATGTGAAACGCATTCTTCGATACTATCCGTAAAATCCGGCACTTTGTAATCCTGAGCAAACTTTTTAGCGTTTTCTAATGTGCGGCTGTAAACCGTAACGATCTGATCTTTTCTGCGCTGGCCTATCAAAGCATCAGCATAAAACCGGGCAATAAATCCTGAACCGAGAATTGCTAATTTCATAATTGCTTATTTTTTTAAATAAAAATTTTAAATGTAATGATCTTTTGTGATTCAAAAACTCCTTAAACCAGGAGGCGAAAAAAACAAATCTAAAGATTATTTTTGAGAGGTTTGAAATCAAAAATGTAATCCTATTACTTATAACATGAATGTATTTTTCAATCAATAAATTGCTCGATTTCAATAATCCCTGATGAAAAAAATAACCCTGCTTTTTAAAATTTCAAAGACAGGGTTATAGGAGTTGTAGGTTAACAACGGTCATTCACGCTTAGTTTCGGTAAAAAAGTTTTAAAATCTGTTCCATTGATATTTGATGAAGAATTGGCTCTAACTATAAATCCTTCTTTTTAAATTTTGCCAGCGATAAGCTTACCGGTAAGATCGTCCATAGAAACATAACCAGTGTTGTGATAATTATTCCGGAAGTAGTCCCAAAAAAGTTTTGGAAAATAGCGCCGGTATAGCCCATTAATGCAGAGACATCCAATTTTAATAAAATCAGTATTCTTCCCATGTCAATCGGATTCAGGCCGCTCAGAATCAGCATGGTATTTTCAAGCGGATAATCAGCAAACTGGAAGAGAATGAATAAAACAAGTCCATCAAATATCAATGAAAAATAAAGCCATAATAAAACAGCGATTCCAATGCCTTTCGCTTTATCCCTTGTATAAACTGCCGCTAACAAAGCAATGGCAATGAATATTAATGTGAGTAATAAGCCAACACCAATGAGCATCAAACCGGTTGCCGTAAAAGAATACAATATAACGGCAATGCCTATCCCAAAAACGAAAGCCAGCGTTAAGGCAATAGCTATTCCTGCGTAAAGGCTAATCCAGATTTGTTTTCTCCGGAGGGGCTGGCTCACCAGCAATTCAATAAATTCGGAGCTGTTATAAATATAAATAGTGGAAAATACGATGCATATAAGAGGAACAATAATCAAGACTATGTTCATTAAACTGAGTAAACCTTTTGAAGTATTATCTTCAAGGTTGAAAACAGTGAATGAAATGGTCAGCAAAAGCAAGGTGTAAAAGATCACCACTTTATTTCTGAGAATATCAGTGATTACGTATTTGATAATTTTTTTCATTTGTCTGATTTTTTTGCATTACAGAAGCGATCGCTTTGGAAAGTTTTTCTTCACCGGTGTCTTCTCTTAATAATTCAATACTCTTATGGAAAACCAGGCCGCCATCCTGCATATAAATTACATGAGTAATCAGGTCGTCCAACTCGCTTAAAATATGAGAAGTGATGAGCACCAGTTTTCCTTTTTGCTTTTCGTTAATAATTTTTTGTTTCAAAATCTCTGAAGACAAAGGGTCCAATCCGGCAGTAGGCTCATCGAGAATCAAAACATCTGGATTAAACAGGAAAGCCAGAGACGCGCTTACTTTTTGCGTAGTGCCTCCTGAAAGTGTTCTCATTCTCTTATTCAACAGCGCAGGAAGACCGAAGGCTTTCACCAGGTCTTCATCAAGAGAAGATTGTCCAGATTGCGACCTGATGTCTTTCATCATTTCCAACACCTGGCCAATGGTCATGTTCTCAGGATAACGGCCAATCTGGGGCATATAACCAATATGCTTTCTGTATTCCCAGTCGTGGTGAATATTTTTTTCATTAAAAGTGATAAAACCGCTATCTGGTACAACCATGCCCAGAATACTTTTTACAAGTGTGGTTTTCCCGCTGCCGTTAGGTCCGATGAGCGCTACGCATTGGCCTTTAGTACAACTGGCCGAAACATTATTGAGCGCAGTCAATCGCCCAAATTTTTTAGTTACATTATTCGCTATAATCATAATTTCATCGGTTTAAAAGATATGGGTTTCATTAATGGTTGATTGTCCACTAAATTTTCAGGAGTAAGGCTTGGCAAAATTTTTTCCATTTTGTCTAAAAGCGTTGCCATTATACTTCGGAAGAGGATCATCGCTGTTGGATTTTCTGCCACTATCATAGAGAACATACTTACAGGATGATAGGGCACATCTCCGGTTTTATCTTTGTTCAGATCGTAACCCTCGTATTTGTCCCAATAATTTTGATTAAAACTATTCAATACGAGCGAGCCGTTAGTAGCTATATCAAAAGTATTGGCGATGAAATTATTATGAGTAAGTGTGTCATTCAGGCAACTTGCCTGTGTTTTGACGGCCCAGCCGTTTTGAATGAACTGATTTTTTTCAACAAATACACGGCTGGCACCTTCCATAAAAATTCCGGTGGTATTACGAAAGAATTTATTTCCTGATATATAACTATCAGATATTTCTTTTAAAAAAATCCCATAACAACCATCACCCCAATTGTCTTCAAATAAATTATTGAACATTTTAACGCCATGCGAAAACATTACTGATACGCCGGCGCTGTTATTTTGAAAGATATTGGCAACGTAAGAGTTGTCGTTCGAAAACATAAAATGCAAACCATACCTTGAATTTTTGAACGATTTATTTTTTATGATCACAGACTTGTTCACAAATTCAAAATAAATTCCATCACGATGGCCTGATATGTTATTTCGGATTATCTGTAAACTGTCAGATTTCCAGCAATGAATTCCGTTGCCGCTTTCCTGGTCAGTTGTACCGTGGGCAGTAAGCCGGTTGTTTTCCACAAAACAGTTTACCGATGCCTGTAAATAAATTCCAAAAAAGGTATCGTCGAGGATATTATCTTCAATGTGCACGTTTCTTTTTGAATATACTTTGATACCGGCAATATCCACGAGGCTGGAAACTCCTGAGTGA
>JBIQMJ010000064.1:0-15887 GCA_044463445.1 Segetibacter koreensis | reverse complement strand
AACTTTAGCGGCAGGAAACAATTTTTTAAAAACCTTTGTAAACATTTTCAGGTTGGCAGGGTTTTTACAACCTGTTCCGTAAAAATATATTTCATCTACTTTATTTTTTTTCAAAAAAGGCATCACCTCCCTGCTGATGATACCTTCGGCCTGGGAGGCATTTACAAAGTAGGGACTCATTCCCTGGGTAGTGAACAAAGTTTTTTTATTGTTTTTTAAAATGCACCATTCAGTTTTGGTTGATCCACTGTCGGCTATCAATTTTATAAAAGGTATCATTTTATCACGTTTATTGAGGAAATTTGCGACTTCTTAAAAAATAAAAATAGAACAAAAAGAATATGCACAATAAAAAATTACAGGTTTGGCTTCCCTTGCTGCTGAGTTTATGTGTAGTCGCCGGAATGTTTGTGGGATATAGGATCAAAGGAAACATGCCTGATAATGGCATTTTCCTGATTGAAAAGGAAAAACCGGTGAATGAAGTTTTGGATCTGATCAAAAGGAAATATGTCGATAAAGAAAATATAGATTCCCTGGGAAATATTGCCATAGCTACCATACTTTCCAAATTGGATCCTCATTCAGTTTATCTGCCTGCTCAGGAATTAAAATCGCTGAACGAGGATCTTAAAGGCCAATTCTTCGGCATCGGGATTGAATTTAACATTATAAATGATACGGTGAATGTGGTAAATGTGTTGCCAAAAGGGCCGTCAGAAAAAGCGGGATTGTTGGTAGGCGACCAGATTATTAAAGTAGATGATTCTGTGGTGGCCGGAATAAATATCACTTCTCAAATGTTGCGGAATATGATAGATGGGGATGCGGGCCAGCCGGTTGTGATTAGTGTATTGAGAAATGGAATTGAAAAGCAGGTTAAAATTATTCGTGGCCCCGTGCCATTGTACAGTCTTGATGCGGCTTACATGATCACTGACACAGTAGGATACATACGGCTTAATAAATTTTCAGAAACCACTTATGATGAGTTCATGAAATCGCTGCAATCCTTACAAAAAAAAGGAATGCGTGCTCTTATTCTTGATCTGAGAAACAATGGAGGCGGAATTCTTACAGAGGCTACCCATATTGCGGATGAATTTTTGGACAATAATAAATTAATCACTTATACAGAAGGGGCTCATTCCCCCAAAAAGGAATACCGGTGCCAGAAGGATGGCGCTTTTGAAAAAGGAAAACTGGTAGTATTGGTAAATGAAGGAACCGCTTCGGCCAGCGAAATATTAAGCGGCGCTCTGCAGGACTGGGAACGGGCTACTATTGTTGGAAGAAGAACTTTTGGCAAGGGGCTGGTGCAGGAGCAATACCAGCTAAGCGATGGATCGGGGTTAAGGCTAACGGTAGCCAGGTATTATACGCCGCTGGGAAGAAGTATTCAGAAATCTTACCGTAACGGAATTGAAGCATATGATCACGATCTTATTGACCGGTTTAAAGATGGGGAAATGACTTTTGTCGATTCCATTAAACATACCAACGAAAAAGAATATACCACTGCATCCGGTAAAATATTATACGGTGGCGGCGGAATAACTCCTGACGTTTTTGTTCCCTACGATACCTCTGTTTTCACAAAAGACGTGATGCATGTAATGATGAGGGGAACGCTTTCCCAATTTGTATATAAAAACTATTTACGAAACATAAAAGAATTTAAGAATTATCCTACCCTAAAAGATTTTGTTCAGAATTACAAGGTAAAAGACCAGGCATTACAGGAGCTAAAAGCCTATGCCGAAAAGGATTCTATTAAATTAAATATAAAGGACCCGCACATTAATTCCATTCTGAAAAGAGAAATAAAGATTATGACCGCACGGGAAATCTGGCGTACTGAAGGCTATTTTGAGGCCAACAACCAGTTTGATTCTACCGTTCAAAAAGCATTGCAATTGATGAGACGCGGATCGGATACTGTATCAATCAAATAAATTCAAACGATTTATCATCGCTCCATTGTGGGGTGTTGATAATGTATTTATGGCATAGTTTTTACGCGATTTCTTTAAAAACTATTAACCATGAAAACTAATAATATTAATAGGAAGCCGGCAGATAAAAATACGAATCGCCCGGAAATAAGGGACAACCTCGACAGCCGCAAAAATGAAGAGCAGGAATTCAAAGGAGATGACACTACTCATAACAAAAAAGAAACTGAATCAGGAAAAGCGAAAAAAAATAATTGAGTTTTATTTAAGTTTCCCTTTCTAAAAAAACTCTGCCCTAATTTTTTTAACTTAGCCAAAAAAATAATGTATGTGGAAGAAGAATATTTTAGAAACGATTGGAAATACACCGCTTATTCAGTTGAATAATATCACCAAAGATTTGCCATGCACCGTTTTGGCAAAAGTGGAATATTTCAATCCGGGAAATTCTATTAAAGACCGGATGGCTTTGAAAATGCTGGAAGTAGCGGAGAAGGAAGGAAAAATAAAACCCGGGGGAACGATCATAGAGGGCACTTCCGGAAATACCGGGATGGGCCTCGCGCTCGCAGCCATCGTAAAAGGTTATAAATGTATTTTCACCACTACAGACAAACAATCCAAAGAAAAAGCTGATATTTTAAAAGCCGTAGGCGCAGAAGTGATTGTTTGCCCTACTAATGTAGAACCGGAAGATCCCCGATCTTATTATTCTGTTTCAAAAAGGCTTTCAGAGGAGGTGCCCGACTCATGGTATGTGAATCAATATGACAATTTAGCCAATCGCGAGGCTCACTATGAACAAACCGGGCCGGAAATCTGGGAGCAAACTGAAGGCAGGATCACACACCTGGTGGTCGCTACCGGAACTGGAGGAACCATCGTAGGAACGGGAAAATATTTAAAAGAGAAAAATCCTGAAATAAAGGTTTGGGCAATAGATAGTTATGGCTCCTTATTAAAAAAGTACTTTGATACCGGAGAGGTGGATGAAACAGAGGTCTACCCTTACATCAGCGAAGGATTTGGGGAGGATTTTGTTCCGGCAAATTATGATATGAAATACATTGATGAGTTCACAAAAGTAACTGATAAAGATGGAGCAGTGATGGCCAGGCGTATTGCAAAGGAAGAAGGTTTATTTATTGGATACAGCGCGGGTAGTTGCCTCCAGGGCGTCATGCAGCTTAAAAATAAATTGAAGAAAAACGATGTGGTGGTTTGTATTTTTCACGATCATGGAAGCAGGTATGTAGGCAAAATATACAATGATGAATGGATGATGCAAAGAGGCTTTTTAGAAGTGAAAACTTTTAAAGACCTGGTTTCCGGAAGAGGAACCCAGAAATTAATTACTGTCACCCCTGATCAAACCGTAGCAGAAGCTATCAATCTCATGAGCAAATATGATATCGAAAATATTCCGGTGATGAATGGCGATGGCATGGTGGGTTCTTTGAGTGAAGGCGGATTGTTCAATAAAATTTTGTCTGATCCTCTTATAAAGGAGCATAAAATTTCTGCAGTTATGGAAAAGGAATACCCGGTTGTTTCATTTACCATGCCTGTTGAAAAAATTAGTAAGCTGATCTCAAAACACAATGGGGCAGTCCTAAGCAAAGACGAAACCGGAGAGTTTCACATTGTTACCAAGTATGACATTATACAAAGCCTTGCAAAATAAGAGAAGTATTAAATGTAAAGTGTACACTTTGTTAGTGGATCAATAAATTCAGGCAAATCCTGTTTTATACCTCATATAAATTTTTGATTGATTCTCTCAATTATTTATTAATCAGCTATTTTAAAAAAAAAATTAAATAAAATTCGTAAAATTGCTTTCCTAAAAATTCGTAATATTACCCTTCCGGAATTTCACTTTTTACTACCGTCGCCGTAATTTCTTATTAATAAAAAATGGTCAATACTGCGCTTCCCCGATAAGTAATTCATTTTATCTTTGTACCAGAAGTTGATTGATGTTGCGACAGGCATTAATCAGAAAAAATCCAATATCCGATCAAAAAACAGAATCTATCCAAATTCCTTTTGAAAATCTGAAAAATCCGATATCAGTCAACTTCTAATTTTTTCCAATATCATCTCTTTGCAAAAAGTAAAGAGGAAATTTAAAATCGTTTTTTTTTGAAATGCATGCATTTCAAGATCCGGCATTCATCTTATGAAAACCATCCAAAAAAAACTGGGAGAATTGAATCTTATCCTTTTTAAAACCTAAAATCCGGCTGACTTACCCGGTAACAAGATCCCAGAAAAGCTGCTTAACCAGCAGTAAAAAATTTGCTTCTGCAGTCGAAAGAGTGCAGAAGTTTTTTATTTTATAAATGCCTTTATCCAATTCTGATCTTGTTTGTAAATACTGTTATTGAAATAATGAAACAAAGAGGCTGAATTTCAAAACAACAAATGAAATTACCGGTATTTATTATTTTTAAAACCCAAACAGGTTAACCGCGTAATTTCCTATTTTTGCGAAAATTAAAACATAAACAATGGCATTAAAAAAGATCGCGGATATTTTAGGCGACAAAGCTGAAGACCTTTTAAATCACAAATGTAAAGTTGATAAATCAACCCTTACCCTACCCTCTCCCTCTTACATTGACGATATATTTGTAAAGAGCGACCGTAACAACCGGGTGGTAGGAAGCATGCAACAATTGATGGACCATGGAAGATTGGGAGGAACCGGTTATTGCAGCATTTTCCCTGTTGACCAGGGAATAGAGCATAGTGCGGGAGCCTCCTTTGCTCTAAATCCTATTTATTTTGATCCCGAAAATATTGTGAAGCTGGCTATTGAAGCCGGTTGCAACGGAGTAGCTTCCACTTTTGGGGTTTTGGGAATTTTAAGCAGAAAATACGCTCATAAAATTCCATTTATTGTAAAACTTAACCACAATGAATTATTAAGTTATCCGAATAAATTTGACCAGACAATGTATGGTTCTGTAGAAACCGCCTACAACATGGGCGCTGTGGGCGTGGGCGCTACTGTTTATTGGGGAAGCGAAGAAAGCACACGCCAGTTGCAGGAAGTTAGTGAAGCCTTTGCCCTGGCACACGAACTGGGAATGTGCACCATCTTATGGTGCTATCTTCGTAACGATGCGTTTAAAGTAAACGGGACAGATTATTCTACCAGCGCAGATCTGACCGGGCAGGCAAATCATCTCGGAGTAACTTTGCAGGCAGATATCATTAAGCAAAAAATGCCTACCAACAATGGCGGTTACAATGCGGTAAAATTTGGTAAGACGTCTCCCCTCGTTTATGAAAACCTTACTACAGATCATCCGATAGATCTTTGCCGCTACCAGGTTTTGAATTGCTACAGTGGCAAAATTGGATTGATCAACAGCGGCGGTGCCAGCAGCGGAGCAGAAGATTTAAACGAAGCTGTTGAAACTGCGGTTATTAATAAACGGGCCGGTGGAATGGGATTGATCATGGGAAGAAAAGCATTTCAAAGACCATTTAAAGAAGGTGTGGAATTACTAAATGCTACACAGGAAGTCTATCTGGATGGCAGTATTACCGTTGCTTAATACAGGGTCAGTCAGGGTATTAAACAGCAGGCAAATAAATTTTTAGATTTTTAATCCTATAAGGTTTGCTCCCTGGATGATATGCAGCAAACCTTATAGTTTTTTGACCTATTTAAGATTGCAAATAAGAAAGAAAAGAATATGGGGTTTTGGAAAAATTGTAATTGAATAACAAAAGAAAATCAATGAAACAAGAAGAAGATTTTGATGCAAATCTTGCCGGCGAGGAAGGTGAGGGAGAAGAAATAAAGCGTAGCTGGTTCAGGAGAAAAATAAAAGGTATCACCACTTCTACCAAGGATAAAAAAGAAGCGCCGGACGGATTGTGGACCAAATGCCCTCAATGCCGTTATACTTGCACCGTTACAGAATTGCGGGAAAATTTATTTGTCTGTCCCAAATGTGAATATCACCACAGGATAGGCAGTTCGGAGTATTTTGAAATACTTTTTGATGGCGGAGAATACAAAGAACTTTTTGCAAATATTAAATCAAAAGACTTCCTGGGATTTGTAGATCTTAAACCCTATTCCAAAAGATTGGAAGAAGCCTATGAAAAAACCAACCTCCATGATTCTATTACAGTGGGCCACGGCAAAATTAACGAAATGGATATCGTGATCGCCAGTATGGATTTTGAATTCATCGGCGGAAGCCTTGGAAGCGTGATGGGCGAAAAGATTGCAAGAGCCTGTGATTATTGTGCCAAACATTCGATCCCATTCATGATCATCAATAAAAGCGGCGGCGCCCGGATGATGGAAAGCGCTTTCTCATTGATGCAACTGGCAAAAACTTCTGCAAAATTATCTTTACTTACGGATAATAAAATACCCTATTTTTCTTTATGTACTGATCCTACTTTTGGCGGAACAACCGCTTCATTTGCCATGCTTGGGGATATAATAATGGCCGAGCCCGGCGCGCTTATTGGCTTTGCAGGGCCACGTGTTATTAAAGAAACAATTAAAAAAGATTTGCCTCCCGGTTTCCAGAGAAGTGAATTTTTGCTGGAACATGGTTTTCTCGATTTTATTGTTTCAAGAAAAGATCTGAAAGAAAAACTAAAACAACTCCTGATTTTATTTAGCCATTAATTGTAAATAATGAAACTTTGCAGCAGGAAATCTTAAAAGTTCCTGCTGTTTTTTATTATGGATTTAAGAAACCGGAAAGCTTATTTTGAATACAACATAGAAACAAAATATGTTGCGGGGCTTGTATTGTCCGGCACTGAAATAAAATCGCTGCGGGCAGGTAAGGCAAGTTTTAATGACAGCTACTGTATATTCAATAAAGGAGAATTGTATGTAATAAGCCTTCACATTTCTGAATATAATTTCGGCACGCATTATAACCATGAGCCAATGCAGGAACGAAAATTATTATTGCACAAAAAAGAATTACGCAAACTGGAAAATAAAATAAAAGAGAAAGGTTATACAATTGTTCCCTTAAAAATATTTTTTTCTCAAAGTGGTTTTGCCAAAATCGAAATAGGCCTTGGAAAAGGAAAAAAGATTTATGATAAGAGAGAAACCATCAAATCCAGGGAAGCTGACAGGGACATTAAAAGGAAATATGGAATTTAAACAATGAAATAAATTCAATGTGCTTCACCCGAAAAATCACCGGCAATTCCCTTCATACAGCCGGTTCTATTCCATATGCTAAGAAATTTATTAGCAGACAAATAAATAATTGATATTTCTATTTTTCTTTAAGAAAAGAATAAAAAATTTTATTACCATCCAAACCAAAATCCCGGATTTTATTCTCGTTCGCATTGATGGTGGCAATTGTATCAAACCGGAACACACATTGTATCAAAACCGGACAGTTTTTATTTTCCTTATTTTTTAAATCATTGGGAATTAACAAGTAATAGTATGGCATTAAATTTCTGATATAAAATTCAGGATCATTTAATTAATGCACAACAGAGATGTTGAAACCCCAAACAAATGATAAAAAATTATTTTAAAACTGCCTGGCGCAACCTGGTGAAATATAAATTCATCTCGCTGATCAATTTATTCGGCTTAACAGTTGGACTTACCTGCTGTTTGCTGATCACTACTTATGTTTTAAATGAATTGAGCTACGACCGGTATAATAAAAATGCGAAAAATATTTATCGCGTTACCAGGAGTTTCAATAACCAGGATGGCGTGGTTTCTCTCAATTTAAGCACCGTCTCTCCCCCATTCGGCTATTATTTACCCACCGATTTTCCAGAGATAAAAAGAATGACCAGGTTGTTAAATGCCGGAACACTTCCCTTTAAATACAAAGACAAACTTATCGCGGAAAACAATGTCTATTTTGCTGATGAAAATTTATTTAAGGTTTTTACTTTAAAAGTGCTGAAAGGCAATCCCGATTTAGCGCTCCGGGATCCCTTTAGCATAATGATGAGTGAAGAGGAAGCCAAAAAATATTTTGGCAATGAAGATCCGATGAACAAGATCATAAAAGTCAACAAGTTTGATGTAAAAGTAACCGGTATCTACAAAGGCTTTCCTGAAAATTCGTTTATGCATCCTGAAGTATTGGTTTCCTTCAATACCTTAAAAGATTCTGCAGTGTATGGAGATGAAAACCTGCGTACCAATTGGGGCAATAATTCATTTTTCACTTTCATCGAACTTCCCGATCATTATGATCCTCAAAAAATGATAGCGCGTTTCCCTGCGTTTCTTGATAATCACATGGCGGGCCAGTATGGTGGCAAACAGCCGTCAAAATTTACAAAGCTCGGGCTGCAAAAGCTTACTGATATTCATTTGTATTCTCATACCGATTATGAAGCGGAACCTAATGGCGACATTAACAAGGTGTATATTTTTTCAGCGATTGCATTATTTATTTTATTGATAGCCTGCATCAATTACATGAATCTGTCCACAGCCCGGTCTTCATTGCGGGCAAAAGAAATCGGTATCCGAAAAGTAATTGGTGCGCGAAAAAAAGAATTGATTTTTCAATTTTTAAGCGAATCAGTACTGATTGCCTGGAGCGCAATCATAATAGCTTTCGTTCTTTTGTATTATACTTTGCCCTGGCTCAGCCAGGTTTCAGGGCAACAACTTTCCATACAGATTTTATTGAAATGGCAAATTTTACTTCCGCTTTTTTTAACTCCGTTTATCATAGGCATTCTATCTGGTTTGTATCCCGCCTTGTTCATGTCTTCTTTCCAACCGGTAAAAACTTTAAAAGGCTTATTTAGAACAGGAGGCAGCACTCTTTCTTTCAGAAAAATTTTGGTGATCGTGCAGTTTACCATTTCTATCGTGCTGATTATTACCACCATTATTGTTTTTCAGCAATTACAATATATGCGGGAAGCTTCTTTAGGTTATGATAAGGAACATATCATCACCTTGCCTTATTATAATTCCATCAATCCTCAATACGATGCTTTCAGGAATGACCTGCTGCAAAATGCCGGGATTAAAGAGGTAACCCGATCTTCACGCATTCCTACCGGTAGATTGCTGGACGCTAATGGCGCTTCTGTAATGGTGAGCGATTCAATGCAGCCGGTAACTGCAGATATTAAAAATGTATCAGTCGATTATGATTTTATTCCCGCTTATAGCCTTCATTTAGTGGCAGGTAGAAATTTTTCAAGGGATTACGGTACAGATACATCCAATTTTATTTTAAATGAATCTGCTGTAAAAGCTATCGGCTGGAAATCGCCAGAGAACGCTATTGGGAGGAATTTTATGTATGGAGGCGCCAGGGGAAAAGTAATTGGAGTGGTCGCTGATTTCCATTTTGAATCGTTGCAGCATAAAATTGTCCCGATGGTTTTTTTAAATCCGGCCACCACCCTCACCAGCTCTCCATTCAACGTTCTTTCTATAAAAATTGCAGGAAAAAATATTCCCGCAACCTTAGCCTCCGTAGAAAAGACATGGAAAATCTATTCACCTGAATTGCCCTACCAATATACTTTTCTTGACGAAAATTTTAGCAGGTTATATATTTCTGAGCAAAGGCAGGAAACCATCTTCATGGCATTCGCCTGCATAGCCATCTTTATAGCCTGTCTTGGTTTGTTTGGTTTATCAGCCTTTGAAATTACGCAACGGGTAAAAGAAATAGGCGTAAGAAAAGTATTGGGTGCGAAAACCGGTTCTATTGTTACTTTATTATCGAAAGATTTTGTAAAGCTGGTGTTAATAGCAACCATAATTGCCTTTCCAATAGCCTGGTACGCCATGTCGCATTGGTTGCAAGGTTTTGCATATCGGGTAGATATACATTGGTGGGTGTTTATATTATCAGCAATACTTGCATTGTTTATTGCATTGATTACAGTAAGCTTCCAGGCAATAAAAGCGGCTGTGGCTAATCCGGTTAAGAGTTTGAGAAGTGAATAACGGCCTCCCCTCCAAAGCCTGCCCGTTCGCCAGACAGGGAGGAACCAAGAGCATGTCCCTCTCCTTCGGGGAGGGGTTGGGGTGAGGCATTGAATAACATATATCCACCACTCTGAATGTTTGAAATATTCTGCATTAATTTTCTAAAAGAATTGCCATAAATAAAATCCTTTTGAATCTTTGGTATGGTTTTAGACTTAACCAGGTGAACTTAATCTAAAACCCTAACATTTAAACAAACAACTATGAAAAAGGTATTTTTAGCAATGATCGCAGCAACGCTTTCATTTGGCGCTTTTGCCCAGGACACTACGAACACCCAAGCGACATCTCCTACTGAACAATCTCAGCAACAACAGCCACAGCAACAGAAGGACATGTATGTGTTCAAGAACAGTAAAATGTGGGCAGTCAAAAACGGGAATATTACCGCAATGGCCGACAATGTAACTTTATCTGATGGAACTGTTGTAAAAACCACCGGTGAGATTACCAAAGATGGCAAGACAGAAGCGCTAAAAGATGGCCAGTACATTGACGTAGACGGGAATATCGGGGAAACAACTGAAAAATAAGATAATTATTCCTTTTAATTTAAGAGGCAGCCTCAAACAGGCTGCCTCATTTTTTTTGTTTATTTCAAATAAAAGCCGGTAACGATTTTACACTAATGCGAACCTTTATGTTATTAATGTTACTGTTCCTTTACAACCCCTTTTTCATCATCAAGCTGGAAAGTGCATGTCCAGGCATAGCTTCCCTGGTTTTGGAAAATCACCGGCAATGTTGCCGTCCCAACCATGATTTATATGAGTAGTATGAAAAACCACTGGAATAATCTTCAAAAAGCAATCGGGCTGTATCAAAAAAGGACATATGTTGTACTAAAACCGTACACTTTTATTTTTTTAATTTTCATAAAAGGCTGATAAGCAATTAATAAATAAATGGTTCAGTTTTTTATGAATTATCCTGGAAGGGCTTATTTTTTAAAAAAGGTTAAACAGCTCAGACAATGATAAAAAACTATTTCAAAACTGCGTGGCGCAATCTGACGAAGCATAAAGCTTTTTCGATCATCAATATTGCCGGGTTATCGATCGGCATTGCCATTTGCTTTATCATTATGATGTATGTGCAGAATGAACTGAGCTTCGACCGGTTTAATAAAAATGCCGATAGAATTGTTCGCATTGTTTTTAAAGCTGACATCAATGGCGGAAAGATTTTTGAAGCCAATGTGATGCCGCCTGTGGCACAGGCCATGAAAAATGATTATCCTGAAGTGCAGGATGCCACACGGTTGCAGGTGGGCGGTGCTCCGAAAATCACTTACAAAGACAAGAGTTTCAAAGATGATGAAATGGCTTTTGTTGACCCCAACTTTTTCAGCATTTTCACATTGCCGCTCATTGAAGGCGATGCAAAAACGGCATTGCAACAACCCAACACACTGATTATTTCAAAGGCCCTTGCAAAAAAATATTTTGGCAATGAAGATGCCTTGGGAAAAACTTTAGTTTTCCCTGACAACAAAAATGCCTCTTTTACAGTAACTGGCGTAATTGACAAAGTGCCTGACAATTCGCATTTTCATTTTGATTTGTTTGCTTCGATGTTGAGTGTTGATAATGCCCAATCTGATTCATGGATGGGCTCTAATTTTTTCACTTATCTCTTGCTAAAAAAAGGAGCGGATTATAAAAAATTAGAAGGAAAGTTGCCCGGCATGGTAGAAAAATACATGGGGCCGCAGATTCAACAAAATATGGGCATCAGCCTGAAGCAATTTATAACTAAAGGCAATCATCTTGGGTTTGAGTTGCAGCCATTAACTTCCATTCATTTGTATTCGCATTCCAATTTTGAATTAAGTCCGCCTGGCAATGCCATGTATGTTTACATCTTCGGCGCTATTGCTATTTTTATGTTGCTGATAGCCTGCATCAACTTTATCAATCTTTCAACTGCGGGTGCTTCACAGCGGGCAAAGGAAGTAGGCGTTCGCAAAGTGATTGGTTCAGGAAAGATGCAGCTCATCAAACAATTCCTAATCGAATCTGCGCTGTTGGTTTTTATAGCGTTATTGATTTCGAATGTTTTAGTGAAACTTGCCTTGCCGTTTTTTAACAGCATTTCCGGCCAGGATTTACATTTCAATTTTGATCTGAAAATAATTTCAGCATTCATTGGGCTGGGTTTATTGGTGAGCCTTACCGCAGGATTATACCCGGCTTTTTATCTTTCTTCATTCAAGCCAATTGAAGTTTTAAAAGGAAAATTTACCCGTGCTGATAAAAGCTTTGGATTACGAAGCAGCCTTGTTGTTTTCCAGTTTTTTATTTCTGTGGGTTTGATAATTGGAACAATTGTAGTGTGGCAGCAAATGCAATTTATTCAAAATAAGAACCTGGGTTACGATAAAGAACAATTGCTTACGATTCCCAATTCTTATGCGTTGGGAAAAAATGAAGAAGTATTTAAACAGGAAATGTTGCAGGATCCGCAAATTGTAAATGCAACGGTTTCGTCCTATAAGCCGGCAGGGCCAAGCAATGGCGGAAACGCCCTCGCCTACCCCGAAGGCCATGACAACCAGATCATGAGAACCACCGAGTATCATGTGGATGAAAATTATATTCCAACGTTTGAAATGAAGATGGCGTCAGGCAGAAATTTTTCTAAAAATTTTGCAACAGATTCCACCGCGATGATCCTGAATGAAACTGCCGCAAAAGCGTTTGGCTGGAACAATACAACGGCCATCGGTAAAACCCTCATCCGTGAAAACAGCAGCCGCGGAACGAATGTGCCTTATCACGTAATTGGTGTGGTGAAAGATTTTAATTTTCAATCGCTGCATCAGCCCATCACCCCTTTGCTCATGACGCTGGAACCGGATTGGGGATTGATCTTTAAAGTTAAGACCGCACACATCCGTGATCTGATTGCCGCCATGAAAACCAAATGGGATCAGTTCAATACCGGCGAGCCGTTCACCTTTAATTTCATGGATGACCTGTATAATAAAACATACGCCGCCGAGCAAAACACAGGAACGATCTTGAACATTTTTGCATTGCTTACCATCTTCGTTGCCTGTCTTGGATTGTTTGGCTTAGCCACTTATACGGCAGAACAACGCACGAAAGAAATCGGTATCCGCAAAGTGCTTGGTGCAAGTGTTGTCTCCGTTACTAAAATGCTTTCCAAAGATTTTATCAAACTGGTTTTTATTGCATGTCTCATTGCATTTCCTTTATCATGGTGGGCAATGAACAAATGGCTCCAAAGTTTTGCTTACAGAATCCATATAAGCTGGTGGATATATTTAATTGCATGTATTATTGCCGTTCTTATTGCATTAATAACGGTAAGTTTCCAGGCGATAAAAGCAGCAATAGCAAATCCTGTGGAGAGTTTGAGAAGTGAGTGATGTGCTAATGAGAAAATTTTAAAATGGGAAAATGGGTTATTTATTGGTTTACTATAACGGTTATGCATAAACGAAAACAGAATGATAAAGAACTATTTCAAAATCGCTCTAAGGAATTTGCAACGCCACAAAGCCTTTTCATTATTAAATATATCAGGGCTGGCAATTGGTATGGCTTGCAGCATATTTATTTTATTGTGGGTTCAAAATGAATTAAGCTACGACAGGTTTAATACTAACGCGAAAGATATTTACAGGCTTACCGCTAATGCAGAAGATTTTAAAGTAGCTGTGTCCCCGGCCGGAATGGGGCCCGGTTTACAAAACGAAATGCCCGAAATAAAATATACTGTACGGATCAGCAAGCCTTCTACAGAATTGTTTTCAGTGAGTACAAAAAAATTTGAAGAAAAAAATATCTTTTATGCTGATTCTAATTTTCTGCGGATGTTTTCTTTTAAATTATTAAAAGGCAACCGCAACACTGCTTTGCAAAATCCTGATGGAATATTGATCACCAAAAATATGGCAAAAAAATATTTTGGAAATGAAGATGCCATCGGAAAAATTATCCGGAAAAACAATCATGAAAACCTGGTAGTGACAGGCGTTCTGGCCAATCCACCTTTCAATTCACATCTGCAATTTGATTTTATTTTACCCATGTCATCCATTGAATCAACAGAGGATGATTTAAAAAATAAATCATGGGGGAATTATAATTTCTATACTTATATACAACTGAACAAAAGTTTCAATGCCACTACTACGAACATTACAAAGCTTAATAACCGGATTAAAGAAATTTACAAAACGCACATTTCACAATTGAAAGTTGATTTTCATTTGCAGCCTTTAACCAGTATTCACTTGCATTCCGATTTGCAGATTGATTTGCCGGGAAAGGGAAATATCCAATATGTGAATATTTTTTTTATAGTTGCCCTTTTTATTCTGCTTGTGGCATGTATCAATTTTATGAATCTTTCTACGGCACGTTCAGAGCGAAGAGCAAAAGAAGTGGGTTTGCGTAAAGTAGTAGGTGCAAGTCGCAGCCAGTTAATGATGCAATTTTTAGGTGAATCCTTAATTATTTCTTTCCTGTCATTAGTAATTGCTGTCGGAATTGTCTCGTCATTGCTGCCGGCATTTAACCATCTTGCCGATAAAAATCTTTCTTTCAATTTATTAAATGGAAAACTCTTATTAATGCTGATTGGAATTGCTTTATTTACGGGTATTATATCCGGATTATATCCTGCATTGTTCCTTTCAGGATTTAAACCGATAACTGTTTTGAAAGGGAAATTGAAAATCGGCGGTGGTAACCTTGTATTTAGAAATGGTTTGGTGGTTACGCAATTTGCTGTTTCAATAATCCTGTTGGTAGGTACGGCAGTTGTTTATCAGCAATTGAATTTTATAAAAAATAAAAATCTTGGGTTTGATAAATCCAACCTTTTATACATGCACATGACCGGTGATTTATGGAGCAAACTGCAGGCGTTAAAAGCTGATTTACAACGAAACCCTTATACACAGGACTTCAGTATTATTTCAAGCCTTCCTACTGAACTTATTTCAGGAACTATAAATGTACAATGGGAAGGAAAAGACCCTAAATCCCAGGTGGTAGTGCCATCTATTAACGTGGATGAAAATTTTATAAAAACTTTTCAAATGAAAATACTGGCAGGACGTAGTTTTTCAAAATCATTTACAAGGGATAGCTCGAATTATATTTTGAACGAAACCGCGATGCATCTAATGGGAATGAATATAACTAATGCAGTGGGAAAAAGCATTTCTTTTGAGGGAACAAAAGGCACTGTTATCGGCGTGGTTAAGGATTTTAATTTTAAGCCTTTGCAATATGCTATTGATCCTTTGGTTTTAAGGTTTAATAAATATGGCGGTTATGTAATGGTGCGTGCGCAGCCCGGAAACACAGAAGCTACCATAAATGCATTAGGAAAAATAAGCCACGAGCTTAATCCGGCGTATCCATTTAACTATAGCTTTCTGGATAATGATCTTAACAATCTCTATAAAGGCGAACAGAAAATGGGAAACATTTTTAACTTATTTGCCATTCTCGCCATTTTCATTTCCTGCCTTGGGCTTTATGGTTTATCTGCTTTTATGGCCGAGCAACGGACAAAAGAAATTGGCGTTCGCAAAGTATTGGGTGCCTCAGTTTTCAATATTGTGTACTTATTATCTGGCAAGTTTACGCGCTTAATTGTAATTGCAATGGTTATTGCCATTCCCGTTTCATGGTGGGCTATTAATAGCTGGCTGAAAGAATTTGCATACAGGATAAATATAAGCTGGATCATTTTTTTAGTTGCATGTGGAACTGCTTTACTGATAGCATTCCTAACGGTTAGCTATGAATCTGTAAAAGCGGCGATAGCCAATCCGGTGGAAAGTTTGAGAAGTGAGTGATTAGCTAATTAGCTGACGAAGGAAATAAAAATCGGGATTATTTGTTGGTTTACTATGAATAATAGAAATATGACTCAAAAATTAT
>JBIQMJ010000063.1:0-15914 GCA_044463445.1 Segetibacter koreensis | reverse complement strand
ATCCAACAGACATTCATCTGAATTTACAAGTGTTTGAAAAAGATTTGAATAACGTTTTCATTGGTCAGCCGGTAGTTTCCTACACCAATAATAACCCCGCGAAAAAATATCACGGCGATATTATTTTAATCAGCAAGGCTGTATCGCCTGATGGCCTTACCGAAGTGCATTGCCATTTTGATAATTATGATAAAAATTTAATTCCGGGTATGTACATGAATGCCGAAATCGAATTAAAAAATCACATGAGCCATGTGCTTCCGGAAGAAGCCGTAGTGCGCTTTGAAGGCCAGGAATATGTTTTTGAAAACAAAGAAAAAAACACGTTTGAAATGATGCCCGTGCAAACAGGAAACGTCAATGCAGGATTTATTGAAATTGTAGGCGATACCACACTTTTGGATAAAAATATTGTGACCAAAGGCGCTTATGCCTTGTTGATGAGTTTGAAAAATAAGGAAGAAGAATGATGTCAATTATGAATTAAAAATTACGAATTACTGATGATGAAATAAACTGAGAGACGATGATACTACATATTAAAAACATGGTATGCCTTCATTGTATAATGGCTTTGAAGCAACTTCTGAAGGATTTGGATATCTCATATAATCACGTAGAATTAGGTGCTATTGTATTAAATGAAAAATTATCAAAAGAGAAGCTAACAGTGCTTTCTGCCGGATTACATACTTTAGGATTGGCTTTGATTGATGACAGGCGCAGCCGGATTATTGAAAAAATAAAAACCACGGTAATTCAGTTGATGCACGATGAAAATGAAGAAAAACACAATCTGAATATTTCATCTATCCTTTCACAGGAACTCAATTATGATTATAATTATCTGAGCAATTTATTCTCAGAATCGGAAGGCATCACGATTGAGAAATATGTAATTGCTCAGCGCATAGACAGAGTGAAAGAACTTTTGGTGTATGACGAATTAACGCTAAAAGAAATCGCCTATAAATTGGGATACACAAGCACCGCGCATTTAAGCAATCAATTTAAAAAAATCACGGGGCTTACGCCTTCCTATTTTAAGAAGATAAAAAAGGAAAGAGAAAATTATCTTGAAGTGGCTAAAACATAAAACTATGTAACGTTTTCAGTAAGTTATGTAACAATCTGGACTGGCGTCACAAGTAACTTTGTAGAAAATATTTTGATAAACCAATTAAATTTTTAAAGTATGAAAACAACAAAGAAACTTACAAAAAAGAAGAGTATTTCCGGCCTTCTGCTCAAAAGAATTGCATCTTTTATTTTAATCACAATGGTCACTCTTTTTAGTGCATCGCAAGCTTTTGCGCATTGTGATTCTTATGATGGGCCGGTTATAAAAGATGCTTTAAAAGCCTTTAAGCAAAACAATGTTTCGCTGGTATTAAAGTGGGTGAATCCTGAACATGAGCAGGAAATAAAAAGCCTTTTTGATAAAACTTTAAAAGTCAAAAAGACAGCAGACAAAGAAATTGCTCAGATTGTTGAAACACATTTCCTGGAAACGCTGGTTCGTTTGCACAGGGAAGGCGAAGGCGAGCCGTACACAGGTTTGAAGCCAGCAGGTTCTGTTACACCGGTGATTCACATGGCTGATGAATCTATAGCAAATAACTCCGCCGATGTGTTGGTAACAAAATTAAAAGCGCATATTGAAAATGACATCCGCGAGAAATACAAGTTGGTACAGGAACTTAGTAAAACAAAAGATGAATCTGTAGAAAAAGGAAGAGCTTATGTTGCAGCGTATGTGAATTATACGCACACTTTGGAAGGATTGGAAGCGGCTTTGAAAGGCCATGAAGGCCATAATGCAGAAAAGCATTAGAAATTAAATGCGTTTAAAAACATTAGGTGCCGGTGAGTTTGCAAAATAAGTATTACAGACTCACTGGCATTTTTTTTTGTTATTAACCATAAGAAATAGAATGAGCGAACTATAATTATTTGCATAAAATCTGTGCATAAATAATAACTATTTGCATGGCATCTATGCATATAGTTAGACTATTTGCATAAATATTGTGCATAAAGTAATAACTTTGGGATGATATAAAAATTAATTTTATGTTTCACCGCGACATTTATTCGGATTTATTGCAGCATCTTTCTAAAAAACAGGTAACGGTTATAACGGGTATGAGAAGAGTTGGTAAGAGCACAGCGCTGAAATACCTCATAGGCGAATGGGGAAAACAAAATCATATTTACCTGGACTGTGAAAGAGTTGAAATCAGGACATTGTTTAACCGGCCGGATTATGAAAAAATCAAGGATGAACTGGAATTAATGGGAATTAATTTTTCTCAAAAATCATTGATAGCTATTGATGAAATTCAATTGGTGGAGAACCTGCCCAGTGTTATTAAATATCTGTATGATACCTATCAGGTAAAGTTTATTGTAACCGGCTCAAGTTCTTATTATTTAAAAAATACTTTTTCGGAAAGCCTTGCGGGCCGAAAAAGAATCTTTGAAATGTTGCCGCTAAATTTCCGTGAGTTTTTACAATTCAAAGAAATATGGAAAGATGTTTACCAAAAATATTCATGGTCTGATTTTAACCTAGGCTGGTATAATACCGCAAAAGACTGGTATGCAGAATACATAAAATTTGGTGGCTTTCCGGAAGTAGTTTTAGAATCTGTAGAATCTGATAAAGAAGAATTGCTCAATGATATTATCAATTCATATATAGAGTTGGATGTGAAATTATTGGCAGACTATAAAGTGAGTGAAAACTTGTATAAATTGGTAAAACTATTGTCTGTAAGGTCAGGAAATAAAGTGGATTATTCAAAATTGAGCAGCATTTCAGGAATCAACAGAAATAAAGTAACAGATTATTTATACCTTTTGGAATATACTTATTTCATCTATCAGTTATCGCCTTTTACAAAAAATATTGATAAAGAAATTTCACAACAGAAGAAATTGTTTTTTGCTGACACAGGAATTTTAAATGTCCTTTCAGGAAATAAATTATCATCAGGACAGATATTCGAAAACGCAATTGCCACTCAATTAAAACCCTACAAAGCTTTGAATTATTATCAGCGCAGATCCGGCCAGGAAATTGATTTTATCCTAAATGAGAACACTGCTATTGAGGTAAAAGAAACACCGGTGGAACAAGACAGGGCAACACTCAGGCAACGAGCAGGTTCTATAAAAATGAAAAAACAAATATTAATAGGCAGGTATCCTTCTCAAAATAAGTATGAAGATTTTGTTTGGGGCGGCTCTGTTTTTTAATAGTCCTAAGGATAAAAAAATAATTGTATTTCTCATCACAAACAATTTTGAATGAACACAAACCCATTCCCCTTTTCAGGATTATCCACCGGTGAAGCGGAAGCATCGCGCAAACTTCATGGTAAAAATGTATTGTCATCAAAATCCGTAAGTCCTTTCTGGTATGCATTGAAAGATGCTGTTACAGAACCTATGTTTATTTTGCTGGTAGCGGCTGCAGTGATTTATTTTATTCTGGGTGAATTTTCTGACGCCTGGTTTATGAGTGGCGCTATTATTCTGGTTTCGGGTATTTCCATTTACCAGGACAACAGAAGCCGCAATGCATTGAAGGCATTGAAAGAGTTTACGCAACCTCACGCCACTGTTATTCGTGATAACCGGGTGATGCATCTTTTATCAGAAGAAATTGTGGTGGGTGATTATGTGATTGTTTCGGAAGGTGAACTCATTCCTGCAGATGGACAGGTAAAGCAACTCAATGATTTTTCAGTAAACGAATCCATTCTTACGGGTGAATCTTTTAGTGTAACAAAAGACATTCGTTCAGAAGAAAATAATAAAGTGTTTAGCGGCACGCTTGCCGAAGCGGGTCAGTGTGTGTTTGAAGTTACTGCCGTGGGTGAGCACACCGAATTGGGAAAATTGGGGAAATCCATTCAGGCAATCCGGAAAGAAAAATCGCCATTGCAAAAACAAATTGGTGTTTTCGTAAAATGGATGGCGCTCGCCGGCGGTATTATTTTTCTCATCATTTGGGCAATCAATTTTTTCAAGTCGTACGACATTTTAGATAGCTTGTTGAAAGGGCTGACGATTGCGATGTCGGTGCTTCCCGAAGAAATTCCTGTAGCATTGGCAACTTTTATGGCGTTGGGCGCATGGCGATTGATGCGCCATGGTGTCATTGTAAAAGAAACTTCTACGGTAGAAGCATTGGGATCGGCCACGGTTTTATGTACCGATAAAACAGGCACCATTACGGAAAACCGGATGGAATTATTTCAGATTTATGATTTCATCGCTGATAAAATTGCGGATAAAGAGAACTGGAAGAGTTTATCGGCGCAAAACCTGATCAGCGCTGCGATGTGGGCCAGTGAGATAGTTCCTTTCAACCCGATGGAAAAGGCTATTCATGAGGCTTACACAGAAAATATTGAGGAAGACCTGCGTTCCGAATTCAAGATGATCTATGAATATCCGTTGGATGGTAAGCCGCCCATGATGACGCACATTTTTGAAAATAAAAATGGCGAAAGAGTGATTGCTGTCAAGGGCGCACCCGAAGCGATATTACATCATTCATCGCTTGACAGTAAACAAATAAATAAAGTGAATTCTTATTTGGAAGACTTTGCCCGTGAAGGTTTGCGCGTATTGGGTGTGGGAAAAATCAATTTTGAAGGAAATGATTTTCCTAAAACGCAACAGGAATTTAAAATCGAATTTTTAGGATTGCTTGGTTTTTACGACCCGCCGAAAAAGAACATTGTCCATGTTTTTGAACGGCTCTATCAGGCAGGAATTCAATTAAAAATAATTACAGGCGACAACCCGGTAACCACCGCAGCTATTGCGAAACAGGCAAATTTCAAAGGATACGAAAATGCCATTACCAGTGCTGAATTATTACAATTGGACGAAGCTGGTTTTGATAAAGCGGTCAGCGAAAAAACAATTTTCACGCGCATGTTTCCCGAAGTGAAATTGAGAATTGTGGAAAGCTTAAAACGACAAAAGCATATTGTGGGCATGACCGGTGATGGCGTAAATGACGGGCCGGCGCTCAAAGCTGCCAACATCGGTATTGCAATGGGCAAGCGCGGTTCTGAAATTGCTAAAGAAGCCGCATCACTTATTTTAACTGATGATGATTTTGGAAAAATGGTGGATGCCGTGGCGATGGGCAGGAAAATTTATGCAAACCTGAAAAAAGCCATTCAATATATCATTTCCATTCATATACCCATTATTTTAACCGTGGCGCTGCCGCTCGTTTTGGGATGGAGGTATCCGGCAATTTTTACGCCGGTGCATGTGATTTTTTTAGAGCTCATCATGGGCCCAACCTGTTCCATCGTGTATGAAAATGAACCGCTGGAAGCCAATGCCATGCAACGTCCGCCGCGCGAGATGACGCATACATTTTTCAATCTCAGAGAACTGACCATTAGTATTGTGCAAGGTCTGGCCATTACTGCGGGCACTTTGTTTATCTACCAGGTTTCCGTAAGAGAAGGTTACAGTGAAGCGTTAACTCGTTCTATGGTATTCACTACATTGATCATAGCAAATATTTTTCTCACGCTGGTGAACCGGTCGTTTTATTATTCTGTTTTTGCTACCCTAAAATACAGGAACACCTTGATGGTTGTGGTGCTATTGATAACACTCGCATTGCTTGCCATCATTCTTTATGTTCCATCCATCACTGCTTTCTTTAAAATAGCTTCACTAAATGGAATGCAATTAGGCATCACTGCAATTGTTGGATTTGCTTCTGTATTTTGGTTTGAGGAATATAAGTGGTGGAAGAGAAGGAGAGGCGCAAACGAAATCGCCTGAATTGATATACGATCAACAACAGTCATTCATCAGTACCTTTAAGCATCCTTAAAATGAGAATAGAAGAAAAAATGATAAAGCTGTTTTTACGATTGTCAATTGGCATCGGATTTTTATCTGCGGTGGCCGATCGTTTTGGTTTTTGGAGCCCGGAAGTTTCCGCATGGGGTAATTGGGACAATTTTCTTGCTTACACACAATCATTAAATCCATTGGTACCACAATCGCTTATTCCCTTTACCGGCTGGGCATCCACCTTATTGGAAATAGCGTTTGGTATAAGTTTGATAATCGGTTTTAAAACTTCTTTAATAGCCAAATTGAGTGGCTGGCTCTTATTAATTTTTGCATTGGCCATGACTTTTACAAGAGGCATCAAAGCGCCTCTTGATTATTCTGTTTTTGCAGCTTCTGCCGGTGCTTTTGGCTTAAGTTTATTAAAAGAAAAATTTTTGGAGATTGATACATTGCTGGAGAAGAATAAAAAATAATGGTATCAATTGTTTGCTATGGGAAAATATATTGAATTCAAATCTTCATAAATAAAAGAAAGATTAGAGGGATATCGAATTATCAAACCTGCTCAAAATCATTTGAGCTCATTTTTTATGGTGGAATGAAAACGCCTGCAGGGAGGATTGATTCACTTAAAGGCAGGTAAGACTTTTCGGCTACAATCAAATGCACTTGTTGTTAATATAGGAATAGAGAATTTGTTGGATGCACGATACGTGGACCAACATAGTGTTGTAAAAATACCACTGCCCCCCGGAAGTTTTGTTACACTTTTTACTTATCCTTTCTAAAAATAAAATCGGAAATTTACAAAATATGAATATGCTTAATTCTTTATTTTCTAATCCCCTTTTAATAGAAGAAATAAATTCCAAATCGCGTCGGAAAACGTTGATTAAAAATGAAGTTCTCATAGTTCCCGGAGATATTTTGGTTTTTATACCCATTGTGCTTAGTGGTGCATTGCGGATTGTAAGAGAAGATGAAGAAGGACATGAGGTTTTTTTGTATCATTTATATCCTTCGCAGACGTGTGCTATGGCGATTAACTGTTGCCAATCCAGAAAAAAAAGCATGATAAAAGCTATAGCCGAAGATGAAACAGAAGTATTAATGGTTCCTACCGATTTGATCGATCAATTATTCAAATACCCTGAATGGAAAACATTTATCAACAATACCTATAGCAGCCGTTTTGCAGAACTGATTGAAGTAATAGATCTGATCGCTTTCAATAATCTGGACAAAAAAATATTGAATTATTTAGAAAAGAAAAGAGAAGCATTAAATACTTCCGCTTTATTACTAACACATCAACAAATTGCAACCGAACTCAATACACACCGGGAAGCCGTAAGCCGCCTGCTGCGCACAATGGAACAAAAAGGACTTGTAAAATTGGGAAGAAATACGATTGAATTATTAATTTGAAAATAATTTATGCCGAAGAATAATTTTTTTTCAGGGTAGATGATTTGCTTCTTTGTTCCGCCTTCGCTCTGATTAAAAACACCCTTTCTTAATCTATCCAACAAATGTTCCCAAAAGAGTGAGTTTGCTGTTTCAACTTTGCCCAACTTTTTTAATCACAATACTAAATCGGGCAAATGAATATTTTGAGGAATCGAAGAAGGCAGGTCAGCAAATTTTTTTTAATTGCTTTTTTATCGGTATCGCTTTCACTCAACGTCTTATCACAACAAAAAACTGAATTTCTTTCTTTGCAAAACGCGATTGAAGCCGCCACTATGGGCAATAGTGCTGTGCAATCTGCAAAGATTGATGAGATCATCGCATCAGAAAAACTCAAACAAACGAATGCGGGTTTCCTGCCTCAGGTCAACTTTTCTTATTCGGCATTGTTTACCAACAATCCGTTGAATGCGTTTGGGTTTAACCTGCAGCAGCGCAATGTGAAGCAGGAAGATTTTAATCCTGACTTGCTCAATCATCCATCCGGAACTTCTGACTTTACCACAAAGATTGAAGTGCAGCAGCCGCTGGTTAACCTGGATGCAGTGTATATGAAAAGAAGTGCGGCGGTTCAGGTAGAAAGCTACCAGTTAAAAACAGAAAGAACCCGTGACTATCTTGTTTTTGAAACGAAGAAGGCTTATTATCAGCTACAACTGGCGCACCAGGCGGTAAAGGTGTTGGAAGAAGCGCTCGCAACGGTGAAATCTTTTTACGAGTTCACTGCAAACCGTTTCAATGAAGGGCTGGTGCAAAAATCAGATTTGCTGAATGTGGAAGTGCAGGTGTTGGATATGGAAAGCCAACTTCATGAAGCGAAATCCAATGTTCAGAATGCTTCGGATTACCTGAGTGTGTTGATGAATCAATCCACCGGAACTATCTATACGGTGAGCGAAATTTCTGAGTCTTCAACCGATGGGGAAATGACATTGGTAGTGCCGGGTAGTCGCACTGATTTTAAGGCTTTGCAAAAAGCGATTGATGCTACGCAACTCATGCAGCAATCGCTGAAAATGAAATACCTGCCGAGGTTGAATGCATTTGGTTCCTATCAATTGAATGATAAAAAATTCGCAGCATTCAACGCAGATTCTTACCTGGCCGGCATTCAGCTTACGTGGAATCTTTTTGATGGCAACAATATCAAGCGGCAGATCAACACCTTGCAATCAGAAAAAGATAAATTGAATGTGCAACTGAATTCCATGCAACAGGAAAATCAAATGTTGCTGGAAAAAAGTTATCGCGATTTATCCAATGCGCTTTTTAAAATCAAACAGCAAAAAGCTGCCGTATCGCAGGCGGATGAATCCTTACGCATTTTGCAAAACCGGTATGAAGAGGGCCTGGTGAATACCACGGATATTCTGAATGCACAAACACAATTATCCAAACAAAAATTACAACTCGCTCAGGCCATTTTTAGCAGCAATACTACCAGGGCACAAATTCTGTTTCTCACAACAACATCATCTCAATCAAAATAATCATATCAATAATGAAACGTTATCATCTTATTTTATTCCTTTTCGCTGCTTCGGCTCTATTCGGAATTTCCTGTTCATCTACCACCAAAAAAAGTGCAGACGTTGACCGTTCACCAGCCATCGCAGTGAACGTTGCCAACCCGTTGATGAACACAGATCATTCTATTTCTGTTACCGGGCAAATTGAGTCCGCTCAATCTGCCTGCATCAGCACCCGCGTGATGGGATACATTACCAGTATCAAAGTAAAAGTGGGCGGCCATGTTCAAAAAGGGCAATTGCTCGCCACCATCAGCAGCGAAGATATTATTGCCAAACGTGCACAGGCAGATGCTATGCTCACTTCTGCTAAGGCTGCATTGGCCAGTGCGGAAAAAGATTACCACCGTTTTTCCAATTTGTTTAAACAAAAAAGTGCTACCGCAAAAGAACTGGATAATGTCACCCTGCAATATGAATCCGCCAAAGCCGCGGTGCAGGCTGCATCACAGATGAAGGCTGAAGCGAATGCGATACTGGCTTATACCAATCTTATCGCGCCATTTTCAGGTGTGGTGACGCAGAAATTAGCCGATGCAGGAAGTATGGCCAATCCTGGAATGCCGATCCTGGTATTGGAACAGGGAAGCAATTTACGCGTGAGCGCTGTGATTCCTGAAACGGAAATTCACAGGATTAAAATAAATGCACCGGCCAATATTTCTATCGCATCTGCGAATAAAACTTTTAATGGAACCGTTACAGAAATCAGCCCTTCTTCTATGGCAACAGGCGGCCAATTTTTGGTAAAACTGAGTCTGCCACAGGATGCGCAAAAGGAATTAAATGCAGGACAGTATGCCAATGTCAGCATCACTTCTGAAACCCTATCACCAGGCAATACGACAGAGATGATATTAATTCCGTCAACTGCCATACACCATGTAGGACAGTTAGACGCCTTATACACGATTGGCAATAACGATAAGGCTTTGCTGAGATATGTGCGGCTGGGTAAAACCTTTGGCGACAATGTGGAAGTGCTTTCAGGGCTTGCGCACAATGAAAGTTTCATTGCTTCATCAGAAGGAAAACTTTTTAATGGCGCTACTGTAAAAGTGAAATAAATATTCAATTTAAAAGAACAGATTAAATAATGAACAAGAACGAAGGCATTGCAGGGAAGATTGCGAAAGGTTTTCTGCGGTCTAAACTGACCATTTTATTGATGATAGTGTTTTTGCTGATTGGTGGTTATGCTACCATGCATATACCACGGGAAGAAGAACCCCAAATTGAAGTGCCCATGGCTGATGTGTTTATTGGATATCCCGGTGCAGCGCCGCAGGAAGTGGAATCCAAAGTAGTGGCGCCACTGGAAAAAATTGTTTCCAACATCAAAGGGGTTGAATATGTGTATTCCACTTCCATGAAAGGCCAGGCCATGCTGATTGTGCAGTTTTATGTAGGTGAAGATGTGGAACGCAGCCTGGTAAAGCTTTACAATGAGATCATGAAAAACATGGACAAGATTCCGCAGGGCGTTACCATGCCGCTGGTGAAATCAAGGGCCATTGATGATGTACCGGTTTTGGGACTAACAGTTTGGAGTGAAAATTATGATGATTACACTTTGCGTCAACTGAGTGAGGAATTAAAAAACGAGATCAAAAAAATTCCGAACGTAGCTGAAATAAAAGTGTTGGGTGGCAGAAGCCGTGAGGTGAAAGTGATGCTTGACAAAACAAAGATGGCTGCAAACCACGTTGATTTTCTTTCCATTCAAAAAAGTATTTCAGGCAGTAATACACAAATGGTTTCCGGAAATCTTTTGATGAATGACACCGCCTTTTCGGTAGAAACGGGAAACTTCTTATCATCGGCGGACGCAGTAGCGAATCTTGTGATAGGCGTCAACGGGCAACAACCGGTGTACCTGAGGCAAGTGGCTCAGGTCGAAGATGGGCCGGCAACGCCAAAAGAATATGTTTCCTTCGGATATGCGATGGGCGATGTAAAAAATGCACAGCAATTCCATTCGGAATATCCTGCCCTTACTTTGTCAATTGCCAAAAAACCGGGCGCTGATGCCATGCAACTTTCTGAACAGATCTTAACCAAGATAAAGCATGTGGAAAACCAAATCATCCCTGATGACGTACACATCACTACTACGAGAAATTACGGCGCAACCGCTTCTGAAAAAGTTTCGGAATTGTTATTGCACCTGTTTATCGCCATCGTAGTGGTGACGCTGTTTGTAATGCTGGCCATGGGCTGGCGCGGAGGTTTGGTGGTGTTCCTTTCTGTGCCTGTAACGTTTGCAATGACATTGCTCAGTTATTACCTGATGGATTACACACTCAACCGTATTACATTATTCGCATTGGTATTTATCACCGGAATTGTGGTGGACGATTCCATCATTGTCGCGGAAAATATGCACCGCCATTTTAAAATGCGAAGGCTTCCTTTCAGGCAGGCCGCGATCTATGCAATCAATGAAGTGGGTAACCCGACAATCCTCGCCACTTTCACTGTGATTGCAGCTGTGTTGCCAATGGCGTTTGTATCAGGGTTGATGGGGCCTTATATGAGCCCGATGCCGATTGGGGCTTCCATAGCCATGATGCTTTCGCTGATAGTGGCATTAACGCTTACGCCGTATTTAGGCTATATATTTCTTCGTGAAAAGGCAAAAAGAAATGAGGTAAAGAAAGCGCCTGTTCAACTGGAACAAAAGGGTATTTATAAAGTTTATTTCAGGTTTATCAATCCTTTGCTGGCATCCAGGAAGAAGCGATGGATATTCATGGTGTCCCTTGCTGTTACTCTTCTGGCCTCCATGTCATTATTTTATACAAAAAGTGTTGCCGTTAAAATGCTTCCTTTTGATAATAAGAATGAATTTCAGGTAGTGATTGATATGCCCGAAGGAACAACACTTGAAAAAACAAATGCAGTTTCGCGTGAGATTGGCCAATACCTGAGTCAGCAAAAATTGGTGCGTAATTATCAAAGTTATGTAGGCACTGCCGGGCCGATAAGTTTCAATGGATTGGTGAGGCATTATGATTTGAGAAGCGGTGAAAATGTAGCAGATATCCAGGTGAATCTTTTGGAAAAGAAAGACCGCAGCCTACAGAGCCACGAAATTGTAAAACAAATGCGGCCAGATATTATAGCCATCGGAAAAAAATACAATGCCAATGTGAAGCTCGTTGAAATTCCGCCGGGTCCGCCGGTATTGTCCACACTCGTAGCAGAAATTTATGGTCCCGATTATAATCAACAAATCCAAGTGGCACGCCAGGTGAAAGCATTGATGGATAGCACGGCTGATGTGGTGGATGTGGATTGGATGGTAGAAGATGACCATCCGGAATATCATTTTGAAATAGATAAAGAAAAAGCCATGCGCAATGGCATTGCACCCGCACAGATCGTGGCTACAATGAATGCTGCCTTGTCCGGAATGAATGCAGGAACATTATATCAACCGGCAAGCTTTGACCCGGTCAATATCAAGTTACAATTGAGTGATGCGAATAAATCAGGATTGTCAGATTTGAAAAATATCAATATCATCGGTCAGCAGGGAAATGCAGTTCCTGTCAGCGACCTGGTAACCGTAACTAAAAAAATCAAAGAGAAAAGCATCTATCGCAAAAATCAAAAGCGGGTAGTATTTGTGTTGGCAGATATGGCAGGTGATCTTGAAAGCCCCTCTTATGCGATGAGTAATATGTCGGAAAAATTGGGTAGCATCAAGCTACCGGTTGGTTATACGCTGAATGAGGAATATACACAGCAGCCAGAAACCGAAGATCATTTTTCACTTAAGTGGGATGGTGAATGGCAAATCACTTATGAAGTATTCCGCGATTTGGGGATTGCATTTGCGGTGGTGATATTGATTATTTATATGCTGATCGTTGGCTGGTTCCAGGATTTCAAAGTTCCGCTGATCATGCTGTCTGCGATCCCGTTATCACTCATCGGAATTATCGTTGGGCACTGGATGATGGGCGCTTATTTCACCGCCACATCCATGATCGGGTTCATTGCATTAGCTGGCGTGATGGTGCGCAATTCCATTTTGTTGATTGATTTTATCAATATCCGGCTCAGGGAAAAAGTTCCTTTAAAGCAGGCTATCATTGAAGCTGGCGCTGTACGTACTACTCCGATTCTGTTGACCGCAGGCGCTGTGGCTTTAGGTGCCATCATTATTTTATTTGACCCGATTTTCCAGGGATTGGCGATTTCATTGATTGGTGGCACGGTAACATCCACCTTCCTGACTTTGCTGGTGGTGCCATTGTTGTATTACAGGATGATGCGTAAAAAAGTAAAATAATTTTTGAATAAAAAAAATCATCATGAAATTATTGATCATTACAAGTATCAAGGAATGTCAAAATGTAGTCGCAGAAATTTTCCGCGAAACAGGCATACAGGTTTTCAGCGTGTCTGAAATATCCGGATTCAGGGCCGGCGCGCCTGAAAGCATTGAACAGAACTGGTTTGGAGGCAGTGGCGACGCTTTTGATTCGCTCATGCTTTTCAGTTTTACGGAAAAAGAAAAGGCAGAAGCTGCATTGAAATTAATCAGGGTGTATAATGAGAGCGAACCATCTGATTTCCCGGTTCGCGGATTCATTTTACCGGTAGAAAGTTTTGGCGTTTAATCATCAAATCAAGAAAATTATATGAGAGAAAAAATCGTAAGAGCCGTTGCAGGCACTATGGTCCTGATCAGCGTATTGCTGGCATTTAACGTGAGCATCCAATGGTTATGGCTTGCTGTGTTTGTTGGATTCAATTTATTGCAATCTACCGTTACACGATTTTGTCCGTTAGAAAAAATATTGGATAAATTCGGGGTGCCATCAAAAAATCAATCTTGTTAGAGAAAAATTTTAACCCAAATTTGGTTTTGTAATCCAATGATGAATCGTTGTATGGTAGAGACAAGGCATGCCTTGTCTCTACAGGACGCCCTCCCTACATCAAAAATCTGTCTTCATCCTCCGCCACCATACTCAACGCCTCATCTTCCATCTTATATTCCTTTTTCTTTTCTCCCCAAACTTTGGCAATCCTGTCTTTTATTTTTTGCTCAAAGATTTCAATCAGTTCTTTGCTGGCATTTACAAGCTCCTGTTCTTGTTCTATTCTGCTAACAATTTGTTTTTGAATTGAAAAAGATGGAAAAGGAATTTCTAAATTATTTAAAGCAGTTTGATTAAGACTTTTAATATTGGCACCAGTTCCAGAATCAATTAGCTTTTTTCTCAATTGATCTGATTTAAAAAGATAAGCATAAAATTTAGAATCAAATTCATTTGCATTAAACCTTAACCGAATTGTAAAGCCAGAAAATGTAGCAGGAAAATGTAATTCAGGAATTAGAACGCATCTGCCAATCAAATCCTTATTACCATTTGAACGTACAAAAACAATGTCATCCTTTTTTAATTTAAAATTATCATTAAGGACTGTATCAATTTGCACTGTATTAAAGCTTTCCAATGGTGCATATAAATTATTTTTAAAATCACCCACTCCTAAAATTTTCACTAATGCTCCTTTGCTTTCTTTTGTGAAGTTTATTCCATTTTTAAAAGTAGCAACCTCACCCAACTCCACCATTTTCCAATCCGGATCAATATCAATTTTAGGTTTGTAGTTTTCTACTACTAATTTTGCTCCATCTATTATTTTTTGATAGCCTTCTATTTCGGCTACTATTTCTTCTTGAATGGATAAGGGAGGAAGAGGGATTTTAATTTTAGAGTATTCTGATATCCAGTATCGTTTATGATCAGAGCTATCGAATTTAATATGCTGCATTAAGTAGTAAAGAAAGCTAATATTTGCCTTTTCTGCATTCGCTTTTAAAATCTTCATTGCTGAAGATTTAACTTTAAAGGGAAAATCAACAAGCTTTGTTGCAGTTGTAAAATCGTCAAAAATAATAACAGGTAGCGGATTACGAAATATCCCCTTTGATTCATTAGTGAATCCTAATACAAAAGACTTCCCCGCTGTTAATACTGGCGTTTTATAGGAATTACTATATTCAGTGCTTTCGACTAGGTAATAAGTTGGTTGCTCATAATCCAAAACTTCTCCTAATGTAACTTTTTTATATGCTGATAAAAAACCAGTGGTTTGGATATAACGAGTTCCGCTCAAATTATAATCTCCATTTTTCCCAATCTCTTTTTTAGCAACGGCGTGGGCTATGCCGGTAGGTAGAGACAGGGTATTGTTTGGTAGAGACAGGGCATGCTCTGTCTCTACGGAGGCAAATTCTCTTATAATTTTAATGGCTTCCTCTAATTGCCCGCCTTTTATTTCATTTCTTTGTGCGCCCAAACCATAACCATCATTATCAATTTTTACAAAAAGAATCTCATCTTTCTTTTTTGCCAGTTCTTTATCCATCAATAAAATGGAGGTCTTTACACCACTGTAAGGATTAAAAACTCCGGCCGGTAAACTTACCACTGCATACAAATATTTTTCTACCAGCATTTTGCGCAAAGCCTTGTATGCGGTGCCACTTTGGAATATGACGCCTTCAGGCACAATGATGCCGGCCTTCCCTTTTGGGTTCAAATGTTCTGCTATGTAATCCACAAACAAAACCTCGCTTCGGTTGCTGCTGATACTGAATTTTTTGTGCGGCCTTATTCCCCCTTTAGGGCTCATGAACGGTGGATTGGCAAGGATCACATCAAAATGATCGTTCCATCTTTCTTCGCTGCTGAGGGTGTCATATTCATAAATATGTGGGTCGGAAAAACCGTGCAGGTATAAATTCACGAGGCTCAACCGCACCATATCCGGAGAAATATCATAACCGACGACATTTTGCATGATTTTTTTTCGTTCATCGGGGGTTAATGTATTTGTTGTAGAGACAAGGCATGCCTTGTCTCTACCATTACCACCATCACCACGGATATATTTAAACGCCGAAATTAAAAATCCCGCGGTGCCACATGCGGGGTCAAGAATTTTATCTGTTTTGGAAGGATCAACGGCCTTCACTACAAAATCAATGATGTGTCTCGGAGTGCGGAATTGCCCCGCGTCGCCCTGTGAGCCCATTACAGA
>JBIQMJ010000062.1:0-16099 GCA_044463445.1 Segetibacter koreensis | reverse complement strand
AAAGCCGGAATCATTGAAAGATACTGTTTCCATTTAGATGCAGCAGATTTATTAATTAAAGATCTGGTTTTTCAGGATGGCATTAAGATAGGGAATGACTATTTACAGATTTTCACATTAGCCGATGCAAATGATCTCCCGGCATTTTGTGGTTCAAGAATCAATTATGATAAATATTCTTCTGACAAGACAAAGTTCTCTGTTGGTTTCGCCTCCCCATTAGGTCAACTACTTAATTGTAATCATATTTATAACCAGTATATTTTTATAGATGATGTACAAAAGACGATTCAAAAGCTTGAAAGCAAAAGGTTACGGTTACAGAGTCTTAGTGCCTATTCCAGGGAGAATAGTATTGGCAGAGATGCCACTAATGACTTTTTGAATGAAGCGATTTCAGAACAAAGAGTACCGGTAAAAGCACATTTTAATATTCTACTTTGGACTGATGACAAAGAAAAATTAAAAGAGCTTAAAAACTTTGCCAGTTCAGCATTGGCACAAATGGATGCGGTTCCAAAGCAGGAAGTGATTGGTGCGCCACAAATATTTTGGGCGGGAGTTCCGGGAAATGAAGGTGATTTTCCGATGAATGATACGTTTGACACTTTTGCTGATCAGGCCTGTTGCTTTCTCAATCTTGAGACCAGTTATCTTTCTTCATTGTCACCCATTGGTATAAGGCTGGGAGACCGGTTAACAGGAAAACCAGTGCATGTAGATATTTCAGATGAGCCGATGAAGAAGGGGATATGTACCAACCGTAATAAGTTTATTTTGGGCCCAAGTGGCAGTGGTAAAAGCTTTTTTACGAACCACATGGTTCGTAGCTATTATGAACAAGGTACTCATGTCGTGTTGGTAGATGTAGGGCATTCTTACAAAGGATTGTGTGATTTAGTGGAGGGATATTATTTTACCTACGATGAACAGAACCCCATACAATTCAATCCCTTTTATATTGCTGATGGAGATTTACTCGATACCGAAAAGAAAGAAAGCATAAAAACCCTTTTGCTTGCGCTTTGGAAGAAAGATAATGAAAACTTTAACCGCAGTGAATATGTGGCATTAAGTAATGCGCTGCAGTTGTATTTTGAAAGCAATAAATCGTTTCCATGTTTCGATTCCTTTTATGAATTTTTACAAAAGGACTTTGTTGAAGTTTTGAAGCAGGATAAAGTCAAGGACAAAGATTTTGACATTTCCAATTTCCTCTATGTTCTCAGACCCTATTATAAAGGGGGTGAATTTGATTACCTGCTTAATGCAACTGAAAATCTGGATCTTTTGCAACAACGCTTTATTGTTTTTGAATTGGATAATATTAAAGACCATCCCATTTTATTTCCTGTAGTGACCATAATTATCATGGAGGTTTTTATTTCAAAAATGAGGAAGTTAAAAGGAGTTCGCAAGATGATTTTAATTGAAGAGGCATGGAAGGCGATTGCAAAAGAAGGTATGGCTGAGTACTTAAAATATTTATTTAAGACGGTGCGCAAATTTTTCGGTGAAGCAATTGTCGTTACACAAGAAGTTGAAGATATTATATCGTCACCTGTAGTAAAGCAGGCAATAATAAATAATTCTGATTGCAAGATATTACTGGATCAAAGTAAGTATCAAAACAAGTTTGATCAGATCCAGGAATTACTTGGTTTAACAGAAAAAGAAAAGGCTTTGGTGTTATCAGTCAATAAGGCCAATGATCCGAAAAAAAATTATAAGGAAGTATTTATTTCTCTTGGGGGCGTGCTTTCAAAGGTTTACCGTACAGAGGTATCTGTTGAAGAATACTTAACCTATACCACCGAGGAAAGTGAGAAAGTAAGAGTGCAGCAGTATGCTCAAAAATATGGGAGTATGAAACTTGGTATTACTGCACTGGCCCGGGATTTAAAAAAGGAATTATGAAAAGGAAGTTTTTAATAACGGTTTGTGTGTTTGTAGTGATATTTTTTATCGCCTGTGATCAAAGAACAGAGATGGAGCAAACTATTCCAGGCACCTATGTAAGAGTGGTTGAAAATGAATTTAGTCGCGGAAGGGATACCTTAACGATACGTCAGTTTAATGATCAAATTTATACCATAGATCATAAGGGGACTTTCCAAAGAATTAAGAATGAGAGTCTTTTGCCAACCCAGGGTTTTCATGAAAAGTGGACTGCAATATTTGATGAAAAAAATAAAATATTAAAAGAAGTAAAACGTGGAAAGGTACTTTCCTTCAAGCCTTCAGAAAAAATTCTATTGGTAGGTGAAAGTGTTTATAAAAAAATAAAGTGATGAAAAAGTTATTGGTGTGTTTGGGATTTGTTTTGGTTTCTGTACATGTGTGTGCCCAAATTCCAGTGGCAGAAATTATTAAAGCAGGAGTTGAAAAAGTGATTATTGCCATTGATTTAAAAATCCAAAGGTTGCAGACAAAGACTATTTGGTTGCAGAATGCGCAAAAGGTTATTGAGAATGCAATGTCAAAATTAAAATTATCGCAGATAGCCGATTGGGTGCAAAAGCAAAAAGATTTGTATCAGGATTATTTTGATGAGTTATGGAAAGTCAAAAATATATTGACCTATTATTATAAGGTCAGACAGATAATAGATCAGCAGTCGGCATTAGTGCGGGAATACCACCGGGCCTGGCAGGGTGTTAAGCAGGATGGGCATTTTACAGTTGGAGAGATAGCTTATATAGGCAAAGTTTATACGGGTATGATTGAGGAGAGCTTACAAAATCTGGAGCAGGTTTCTCTTGTCATTAATTCTTTTACCACCCGGATGTCAGATGCCAGGAGAATGCAGATAATTGATGATGCCGCTTATAAAATGCAAAGCAATTTTGATGATTTAAGAAGATTCAATAATCAGAATATTCAATTGTCTATTCAGCGTTCGAAAGATCAGCATGACGTTTCTGTTGTAAAGCAATTATATGGAATTCAATAAAATGATGATGAAAAAGTTTATCCTATTAATGATGATTAGCCTGCCAGCTTCAGGTGTAAAGGCACAAACCTTTAATGAGTGGTTCAGGCAGAAGAAAACTCAAATTCAATATTTGGTAGATCAGATAACGGCTTTAAAGGTTTATAGTAAAACATTAGAAAAGGGTTATCAAGTTGCCAATGCAGGATTGAAATTTATTGACGGCATAAAAAAAGGAGATTTCGATTTACATGAATTGTATTTCAATTCACTTAAAAAAGTGAATCCCACAATAATATCCTATTCCAGGGTTGCAGGCATTATAGTGTTAGAAAAAGCAATATTAATGGCTTGGGATAGACAGAAGAAGAGCATGAGTCAAAGCACGCAGATTGCACCCGATGAAATGAAGTATGCAGAAAAGGTATTTAATAATTTGTTGGATCAATGTTCTAAAACTATAGATCAGTTAACGAAGGTTCTGGAAGATGGGAATTTTCGAATGCAGGATGATGAGCGCATAAAAATTATTGATGAGTCCTATCAACAAATGCAGGACAGGTATGTATTTGTTGAGTATTTTATAAATCAGATAAGTACTCTTGGGATACAACGCATGAAAGGTCAAAATGATATACAAACATTAAGGGATGGTTTTGGAATTAATTGATAAAAAATAGGAAGGTATGAAAAAGTGTGGATTGGTTTTGATGGTAATATTTTTTTTAAGTAATAAAAGTTTTAGTCAAACTCAGGCAGTCCAACAATTATTGTTGGATGTTGAAAAATTAACCCAGTTAAAAAATATTCTTACTGAATTAAAAAGCGGTTATAAGATTGTCGCTGATGGTTATACTTCCATTAAAAACATTTCAGAGGGCAATTTTAGTCTTCATAATATTTTTTTAAAGAGTTTACTCGATGTAAGCCCTGCAGTTAAAAACTATGTAAGGATTAAAGACATTATCGATGCACAGATAAGTATAGTCAGAGAGTACAAAAATGCTTTGAAACAATTTAAGGAAAGCGGAGAATTTTCAGTTGATGAAATGGATTATATCATGAAAGTTTATGCAAATTTATTTCAACATTCTCTTGACAACCTTCAATCCATGATAATGGTAATTACTGCAGGGAAACTGCGTATGTCGGATGATGAACGAATTCAAAGTATAGATGAAGTTTGGAAAGAAGTTTCGCAACAGTTAACCTTTCTGCGTCATTTTAATAACCAGGCACGCATTCTTTGTTTACAAAGGGCAAAGGAAAAAAATGATCTTTCAATCATCAATCAACTCTATCATGTGAACCAATAGGGAGTAAAAGACATTTAAAATGAAAAAGTGTGTAAGAGTCATGCTATGCATGGCAGTGGGAATGATTCCAAAAGTATTATTGGCTCAAAGTCTGGGCAATGAGATTGGCGGGCTACAGCAGGTGTTACAGCAATTGTATGATGAGATGTTACCATTGTGCTCCCGGTTAATTGGGGTAGGCCGGGGATTAGCGGGATTTGCGGCTACCTGGTATATTGCTTCAAAAGTTTGGGGGCATATTTCCAGAGCAGAACCGATAGATTTTTATCCCTTATTCAGGCCATTTGTAATTGGATTTGCGGTTCTGATATTTCCATCAGTAATTGCCATGATAAACGGTGTATTAAGCCCGACCGTAACTGCGACTTCTGCCATGGTACATAATTCAGATGCCGCGATTGCCAATCTGTTAAAACAGAAGGAAGAAGCGATTGAAAGTTCAAGTGTGTGGCAGATGTATGTTGGTGAAAGTGGTAGTGGTGACCGGGATAAATGGTATCAGTACACGCATCCCGGGGAAGATCCATCTGATGAAGGATGGATGGAAGGGATTGGGAATGACATCAAATTTGCCATGGCGAAGGCCTCCTACAATTTTCGTAATAGTGTGAAGGAGTGGATGAGTGAGATTTTGCATGTACTTTATATGGCAGCGGCCTTATGCATTAATACTATCCGCACATTTTATTTGATAGTACTGGCGATACTGGGACCCTTAGTTTTTGGCCTGGCTGTATTTGATGGCCTTGCGCATACGCTGATGATTTGGATAGCCCGTTACATTAATATTTTTCTTTGGTTACCCGTTGCAAATATATTCGGATCTATTATCGGCAAAGTCCAGGAAAAAATGATTGCTCTGGACATACAACAGATCAATCAAAACGGCGATACTTTTTTTTCAACTGCAGATACGGCTTATTTAATTTTTATGATCATTGGCATCATTGGGTATTTCAGTGTGCCATCGGTTGCGAATTATATAGTTCATGCCGGCGGGGGCAATACACTTTTGTATAAGGTCAATTCTGTTTTTAGTTCTTCAGCGTCGAAAACAATAAATACGGTTTCGGGAAGTGTTGGGATGGTTGCCGATTCTTTTGGTAATACTGCAAACAGAATTTCAAACAGCATGACTAATAATGGCGTATCAGATAGTTATTTCAAAGACAAAATAAATGGAAAGTAATGTTTCAGAAAGCGAAAAATATTGACAGTGCCTTCAGGCAGGTGAGAACATTTTCATTGATAATAATCTTGATGTGCTCGTTTATCTGTTGTTATACAATATACAGTTGTTTTAAAAAAACTTCAGAAGTACAATCAAGGATCTATGTTCTTGCAAATGGTAAGGCATTACAGGCTCTTGCAGGTGACAGGAAGGAAAATATTCCTGTTGAAGCCAGGGATCATGTGAAGATGTTTCATGAATATTTTTTCAATCTTGATCCAGATGAAAAGGTAATACAATCAAACATTAACAAGGCACTTTATCTGGCAGATGCCACTGCCAGGAAAGTGTATGAATCGCTGAAGGAAAACAATTATTATACTGGAATTATTTCGGGAAATATAAGTCAGCGGATCAATGTTGATAGTGTATTTATCAAAATGGATAGCTATCCCTTTTATTTTAAATGTTACGCAACGGAAACGATTACCAGGCCAAGTACGATAACCACCAGAAGTTTATTGACAGAAGGTTATTTACGCAATGTATTACGATCTGATAATAATCCTCACGGATTTTTAATTGAGAAATGGAACACAATTGAAAATAAAGACATAAAAACTATTAACAGATGAAAAAGAAAAAAAATAAAGCAGAAGTTGAATTACCGTTATTCATCCAAAAAGTATTTGCCCAACTGGATCAAAAGTTAATCAGGCTTTCAAATTTTCTACAAGAGAAAACAGATCTGTATTCTGTAGGAAAGAAGAAATTTTTTCTGATACTGTTCTGTTTCATTGTCGCCTGTGAATGCAGTATTTTAATTTTCTGCAGCGTCCGCGACAATGGTCGTTTCTATTATACAGTTTCTCCAATTAAGGCATGGCCATTACTCAAACAGAGAACTACTTATCCCATGCTTTCTGATAAGGAGTTAAAGCAAATAAAGGATTTCAAATTTTACCTGGATACAATGGCAGTTAGATCAAGGGATAGTCTTTTTAAACTAAGACCTCAGCTTTCAGATTCAATAGAAATGGTTGAGGCAATATATCAAAAACAATTAAAAAAATAATATTATGGACAATCAAAATTCACGCAGGGGGAAGGCTTTGTTGTTTTTACCCTTGCTAATTATTCCTTTTATAACCCTGGCCTTTTGGGCATTGGGTGGAGGTAAAGGAGAAATTAAAAATGAAACGGCACATGAAGGATTAAATCTTCAATTACCAAATGCGCATACAAAGGATTTGAAGGGAGCAACCAAATTAAGCTTTTACGAGACCGCTGAAAAGGATTCAGCAAAAATAAGAGAAGAGATGAAAAATGATCCTTTGTTTCAGCAATCTTTTTATGAAGATACAGGTATTGATTCAGAATCTTTTTCTTATGAACCCGCCACCAGTAACTCCATGAACAATGCTGATCCAATGGAAAAGAAGGTTTACCAGAAATTAGATGAATTAAATGAGCGATTGCATTCCGATGATTCAAAAAAATCAACATATCGGGCAGGTGAAGGTCGAGAGATAACATTTAGTCCACGGAGTATTGACCGGTTAGAAACGATTATGCAAAATATGGACAAGGATTCAGGGGCCGATCCTGAATTAACCCAATTAAATTCAATGATGGAAAAGATCTTGGATATTCAACATCCCGATAGGATCCAAGAGCGCAATCAACCAGATCACTCACAAAAAGCAATTTTTAGGATAGCAAAAGTGGGGGCACAGGCTTCTGTCAGCTTACTTGACACCATAGAAGATAATAACCAGGGTATAGGTTTTTATGGGTTTGGAGAAAGAAGTCTTAAGGATAACAATAATGCCTTTGAGGCAGTTATTGATCAGAATCAGACAATCGTTTCCGGAGCAATAATAAAACTGCGGCTTTTGAATGACATCTATATCAATGATATCATGATAGGGAAGGGCAGTTTCATTTATGGTAAAAGTTCGATTAATGGTGAACGGCTTCAAATCGAAATTAAATCTATAAAATCCGGCAGATCAATATACCCCGTAGATCTTGAAGTATATGATATGGATGGGCTGGCGGGAGTTTACATTCCCGGGGCAATCACAAGAGAGGCGACAAAGCAATCTTATCAGAATTCCCTGCAGTCAGTTGATATCGGTTCTTATGATCCATCCATAAAAGGAAAAATTACTACTGCCGGTATTGATGCCGCAAAAAGTTTATTAACCAAAAGAGGCAGGCAGGTGAAAGTATTCGTTAAAGCAGGTTACAGGATTTTATTGAGACCGAAAAGTAATTAATAACAACGTAAAATAAAAAGACATGAAACAAGTAATTAGTTTTTTATGTGCAACAGGAATAGTTTTTTCATGCTTTGCACAAACATCCCCAATTTCCATCAGCACCAATAAAACCACATCTTTAATTTTTCCTTTTGCAATTATCCATGTTGACAGGGGAACAAAAGATATCCTGGTACAACAAGTAATGGAGGCAAAGAATATTTTGTTTTTAAAGGCTGCCGTAAAAAAATTTGATGCCACTAATTTAAGTGTGATAACAGAGGATGGCAGTTTATATGGATTTGATATTAATTACCAATCTGATCCACGGAGATTAATTTATCACATACCGGTAAGGGGCAAGGAAAGTACATCATTTTATGCGAGGGATATTTTAGATAATCCTGGAAATATGCATGGCATTAAAGATCGTAGTTGGGGTGTTATCTCAAAGGTTAGAGGGATTTATGTTAAGGATGATAACATTTATTACCAATTGGAAATAATCAATAGAAGTCCGATTGATTATGACCTGGATTTTTTACAATTTTATCTTTCAGACAAGAAGAAGGTAAAAAGGACTTCGTTTCAGGAAAATAAAATTGCTCCGGTCATTACCGTTGGTAATACCAGGTGTATCAAAACAAATTCAAATTCCCTTATTGTGGTGGCAGTTAAAAAATTTACGATTCCCGATGGGCGACAGGTTGTTATTGACATACATGAAAAGGAGGGAGGCCGGAACTTAACCATGAAAGTGGGAAACAGGAAAATGCTGCATGCCACTGTTTTAGCCGATTTGAAATAATCTTAAATCAATTAAAATATATCAATTATGAATGAAAAAAACTTAAAGTATTTAAAGGACAACCTTAAATACATGGGCTTTGGTGAAAAGCTTAATGCAGATCTTGAGAAGGGAATGATGGAAGGAAAGCCGGAATTTCAATTACAACTCAATGAAAAAATGTTTCAGGGGAACATGGACTTGAAATTACACTTTAAGCAGTCCCCTTCCTCTGATATGTATTTCTTTAATTCTTATGAGGCGAGGCTTACCAAGGATAATGGTCATGATATGAGCCAGTCCTTTTATTTGAATAACGGGAAAGGGGTCACTTATAAAGAAGCCTATAATTTACTAGATGGCCGTTCTGTTTTAAAAGATTTGACAAACAAAGAAGGCGAAAAGTATTCCGCCTGGATAAAACTTGATTTTTCCAAAAATGCAACTAACAATCATTTTGAAACAAGGCAGTTTCATGCGGAGAAATATGGTTTCAATTTAGCCTCCGAGTTAGACAAGTTGGACCTTGTTAAATTGCCGGAGGAAAAAGAAAAGCAACTTATGCAAAGTTTGCAGAAAGGAAATAGGCAAGCTGTAAATTTTATAAAAGATGGTAAAGAAACACCGATGTTTATTGAGGCTAATCCCCAGTTCAAATCAATAAATGTTTATGACACTGCCGGCAGGCAGTTAAGCAGGTTTGAAAAGGGCGAATACCTCAAAGCCAAACCTGGAAATGAAATGGGACAAAATGGTAGCGTGGTAAAGGAGCCGGAAGTTATGCTTGATAAAAAGCAAAAAGAAACCACGCAAGTGGAAAAAAAAAGCAATAACAAAAGTTTAAAGCCGTCGCTGGCTAAGATGAAAAATATCAAAGAGCTACTCCCTCAAAAAGAACGGGGAACCAAAAGAGGGTTAAAGATTGGTTAAAGCAATGGAGGAGTTATCTCTTTTTTACCGGGCGATTTTGGATGATTGCCGCATAGGAGCTACCCATATAAGTCTATATATGGCGCTATTCCAATGTTGGCATCTAAATTCTTTCAAAAGCCCGGTTTTTTTTAAATCCAGGAGCATCATGTTAATGGCAAAGATCAGCAGCCGGGCCACCTACCATAAATGTTTGAATGACCTGGTTGATTTTGGATATGTCGGATATATACCTTCCTTTAATCCTGTATTACCTAGTCAGGCTTTCTTTAAGTTTTCTAACGGTGATGCTCAAACGAAGTTTGTTAATAGTAAAATCGGTAACTAACGGCCACGGCTACCCGAAATTTGTATTAGAGAAATTTATCCTTTGAACAGAATTAAGAAGCTTCAAAATTATTGAGACCTTAATATCAAAATGAAGCAATCATAATTCGCGCCTTCTTCTTTCAATTTTACTTTCTACCAGGGCCATGTCCTTCATAATTTTTTCGTCATCAACAGCGGCGTATATTTCGGTTGTGCTAATTTTGGTATGTCCGAGCATTTTACTGATTGTTTCAATTGGAACACCATTTTTTAATGTTACTGCTGTAGCAAACGTATGTCTTGCTAAATGGAAGGTCATATTTTTATTAATTTCACAGACTTCTCCTATAATTTTAAGATTTCTATTTACTTCCTGGTTGCTTATTGGAGGAAACACCTTACCGGCCAATAATGCCTGCGGATGATTTTTATATTTTTCCATTATCAAACTGGCGCTGCTAAGGAGCGGTACGGACGATAATTCATCGCTTTTTTCTCGATAAATCTTCAAAATTGTTCCAAATTCAGTTGTTTGAATACTCTCTGATTTAAGACCTACAACATCTGCATATGCAAGACCTGTAAAGCAACTAAAAAGAAATAAATCTTTAACATAGGAAATCTTAGGATCGCTAAAATTTTTGTTTTCGATTCTATCCAGTTCATAAAGATCCAGTTTCTTCCTTTTTGATTTCTTAAATGAAATTTTGAAATCCTCAAAAGGATCTACTGTAATCCATTTAAGATGTTTTCCCCAGTGGATCAGTTTTTTTAACCGTTCCATATGTTTCATTAATCCATTTCCGAGGCAGGGGTCGTGTTTTTTTATTGGGTTATCTATGATGTAGGCCTTTAATTCAGTAATAAATTGAAAGTCTAATTCTTTCAAAAAAATATCAGTGGATTTATACTTGAATTGTAAAAACCGTAAGATATAATCCCTGGTGGTGTAGTAATTTTTTAATGTACCTTTTCTCAGTTCATGGCCGAAAATTTTTTCATGGTAATTTATTAATTCAATTAATTTATGGCCGTCGTTTTCATTTTTATTTCTTCCTAAATAGGCTTCTTTTATTCCATCGGCGGTAATCATAAGGCCTTTTTGTTCAAGGGCACGGTAAATCTCTTTTAATCGAAATCGAACATCTTCAATATATTTATTGAGTGATTTCACGTGAGGTAATTTTCCTTTCAAAACTTCACGGGCAGGATCCCATTCTGCTGTTTTGATATGTTCTTTTAAGGAAATTTCTGTCCTGCGGCCATTTACTGATATCCGGGCATAAAGAAGGGCAGAGGTTTTGTCTTTTTTGTTCATCCGGATAATAAAATTAACTGAGAAGGTGTTAGTTGATTTCATAACAATTCGTTTAAAAGTTAAAAATTAAATTCCTTCTTTCTCATGAAATCGGTTCTTAGGACGCAGGTTCGAATTGATTTACGATTCGAACTAGTGAAATGAAGTAACCAATTGAAAACCAAGTATTTATGAATACTTTGGTGAGTTCAATAATTATACCAGTACACAGCTCACTAAAATGCCCACCTGTAATTTGATGTTATTTGAATTATTTTGAATTCTAAAAAATTAAAAAGCCCGTAAATACTAGATTTACAGGCTTCGTTGATTTGCTTTGAATGCCATTTTGTCGGGTAGACAAGATTCGAACTTGCGACCCCACGCCCCCCAGACGTGTGCGCTACCGGGCTGCGCCACTACCCGTTTGTGATGGCTGCAAATCTAATGTAAATGATTATCTTTCCAAGATTATAACTGAAGAATTATCTGTGAACTTATCATTTTTTTGATCTCCCGGATATTGGCTGAGGACAAATTAACCACTGCCTTGTAAACGATTCCTCCATGATTTTGCGTTAATTGATTTTAGTCTGATGGTAAGACGATTTTTAGAATCCTGAAAAAGGAATCCTTGCCGGATTTTCAAAATTACAACCTTACTATCGGAATGATTATTTTTGTCTATAAATAACAAATATGTCCACATTTGAAACGATTATTACGATTTTATTTTTCGTTTTGCTGTTAGCTTTTGTATGGATACTTACTGAGTTTTCAGCTATGAAAAAACAATGGGATGCGCATAAAGCCAACGATCCGGAAATCCATCGCCTTCGCCTGCAGGCTTACGAAAGAATCACTTTGCTGACAGAAAGAATAGCTTTGCAAAACCTGCTTTCCAGGCAAAGTAATCCCGGTTTATCCTGCCGCCAAATGCAAATAACTCTGATCGATTCTATCAAGCAGGAATATGATTATAACATGAGTCAGCAGATCTATGTTTCGCCGGAAGTGTGGCGCGCAGTGAACAATTTAAAAGAACAGAATATTTATATCATCAACCAGTTGGCTGCTACTCTTCCGGAAAATGCATCCGGTATGGACCTTAACAAACATATTATCGACTACCTGATCAACAATTCTAACGCGTCTCTTCACCATATCGTTTTGGAAGCCATTAATTATGAAGCCAAGAAGTTAATGTGAAAATTAAGGAAAGAAGTAAATCAACAAAAAGTCCTGATTTTTATTTTACTTTTTTGAGCGTCTTATCTCCGGAAATAAAATATTTATTGTATGGGAATCGTTTTAATTCTTGTCTTGCCCCAGTAGCTTTTTATAAAGAGTTTAAATATCATTTATGATTTTGGATTCAATAAAGTCGAATACAGTTTAAAAATTTTTAACCGGCATGCAACGAAAATCGAAATTTTGCTGCCTGTAGTAGGAATTTTCAAAAAAATAATGAGGAAATTTAGAATAGCATTTAATTAGAACGGAAAATTTTCGCGATCATAATTAATTCTTTAAGTTTTTATGAAGTACGTTTTTATTTTGATTCTTCTATGCGCTGCATCTGCGCCCAAAGCACAAAAATATATATTGTTGGATGAGGATATCTCCCAGCATGCTATTTACACCGATCATCTTAGTGAACTGGAAAAGCATAAAAAATTTTTTCCGGTTGAAGTAGCGCATTTGCCTGATTTTTTAGAGGTATTGCAAAAAATTGTTAATCGCCTTGATCAAAAGAATGCTACCGGAACTGTCAAAAATTATGAGGCGGGCTGTGCACAGTTTACCGGGAGGGTCTTTCCTCTTGCATCAGGCGAAAAGATCGAATATATTTTGACATCCAATTGCGAGGGAATAAAAGTTACGATGCATCTTTGCGACGCTAAACTGACCAATGCCAACAATGCCTATTTCGTAAAAACCTGGATAAAATACATAAAGAGCAATATTAAAAAATAGCAGTAAACGAACTTATTTCCCCAATTTATATTTTCAGTTAAAGCCCCGTGTTGAAAGACCTTGTCCGGTTTACTTTCAGGTCGCGGAGTATGGGAGATTTGGGACTGATATTTATGCTGTAGTACCTGTAAAGCCCAAGAGGAGTAATACTTATAGACATTTGCCAACAATGCAGATCGCGTGAGATCGACATACTTAAAGGATTAATTTTTCCTTCTGAAAGGTTGAGATAACCGTTCATTCCCATTTGCCATTTCGGAGTAATATTTAAAGTGCCACCAAACTGCATATTCTGTGTAAAAGCCCCGACGAATGTTTGCTTTTTCACATCGAAAGATTTTGAATAGCTTAAAGCAAAAGACAAATTCACCGACCATGGAATATTGAAGTCGGCAAATTCACCGGGATTATTTCTTATGTAAGCCAAATCGCTATTATATTGATCCTGCCCGTACAAAGCTTCATCTGCAGCGTTTTCATCAGGTTTCACTCCCGCTTTTTCTCCCGTTTTTTTATTTCCTCCCTGGAAAGAACTGGAAAGGGCAAGGCTCCAGTTTGTCAATCTTCCCAGGGAAATGGGTTTTCTTTTCCAAACCAGCAGGTCTTTGTCTCTGCCCGTGCTGTCCACTTCATAAGGATCAAAACTGGCGTTGGTGGTTAAATTGATCTTGTTAAATAAATTACTGGATGCTGACGCAGAAATATTAGAGAAATGTTTGAAATCTACCGGAAAGAAATTATAACTTCCATTGATACTAAAGGCATCTATCAGCGAAATTTTCTTTAAAGCATTTCCGGTATCTTTTTTATCGCGAACTTTCATTGAAAGATTATTTTCCAGTGTAAAATTGAATCCTCCAAAACGGCCGTTGGTATAGGGTGCATTAAGATTGTAGGTGCCTCCGGGGTAATAAGGCAAAGCTTCCTTTCTTCCCGTTGAATCTATCCTTACCGTATAATAATTTCTCCGGTTAAAATTAGGATGATAGCTGATGCCGAACGTAGGGCGAATTTCATGGCGTATTGCCTGTATTTTGGCATTTTTGCTTTTTGCCGTGATCATTCCAAATATCCTGGTAGAAAGGCTAACCCCAAATGACATTTGTCTTGCCGTATAAAGCCCTTTTTGAATATTGGTGTCCAGCTTATTTATGGTGCTGTCCCAACTCAGAGTTACTTTGTTCTGGTACCATGTTTCATCATAACTTACCGAAGGCGACAATTGAAAAACACCCATCTGAGGCAGAGAAAGACTTATTGGAACTCTATGATGTGCTCCCCATTGGAGATTGTTTTGAATTTGCTCCGTCAAACTGGGATGGCCTGTGGAATCGCTGAAAGAAAATTGATTTTTCGCATCCAAATTATACCCAATACCCAGGTTCTCATACCATTTTAATTCGCCCACGGCTTCCTTTCTTCTGAAAGGATAAATAGTAGTCATGGTGAAACCGAGCGTAGGAAGATTTATATTGAATTCTTTTAATTGCGTATTCTGATTATGATTGGCGCTAAGCGTTAAATTGAAAGGAAGGTCCTGCCACGATTTGGAATAAGAAATGGAAGAAGTAAGCTGGTTTTGGTAATTTACCGTCGGGTTATTCGGCACCTGGCTGTTGAAGCTGCTGGTACCCGCATTCACATTGGCTGAAAAAGTAACGCCTGGCCTCGACTTGGTATCGGCGCTATGAGACCATGATATGTGAAAAGATCTGTTTTTACTAAAGTCCGGGTCGCCTTTGAAATTATAATTAAAATTCTGAATGTCGAGAGCGAAATTTCCTGCATAGTGGTATCTTTTTGAATACCGCGGATTGAAATGCAAGGCCCATCCACCGTAGGAATAAATATCCGCCCGGAGTACGATATCCCAGTTATCACTGATCACTTTGTAATAACCAATGCCTTCCAAACCGAGGCCTTTTTGTTCGTTTACTGTAAAATTAGGAGCCAAAAGCCCGGAATGCCTGCCCTGGTTTAGCGGGTAAATTCCAAATGGAAAATAAATAGGAATGGGGACGCCTTCAAATTCCGGGTGAACCGGTCCTGAAATAGCCACTTTGTTATTTATAAATTTAATTTTATTGGCTATAAATGCAAAGTGAGGCGTGTCCAGGTTGCAGGTGGTAAACCTTCCACGCAGCGCATAAAATACATCGGGGCTTACTTTCTTGATCACTTTTCCATAAACATACATTTCTCCCTGCTGCGTGTAAGTCCCTTTGGTGAGGCCTTTTCCAGTCTTCATGTTGAATCTGATAGAATCACTTTGAGAAATAAAATCAGAAGACTTATAAGTGGGAAAGGCAATCACTTTACCTGTACTGTCTTTTTTACCGGAGGCAATGATATCTCCTGAAGCCTCATCAAATGCAATGATGGGGCCGGTAAGTTTATTGTCTTTGTAATTGGTGGTAACTTTTTTCCCGTAAAGTGTGACAGTTTTTCCTTTCACATCTATTACCATAGAATCTTCTGCCGAATAATCCAGTGGCGATTCCAACGCATTTTTTGCAAGATTATAATGGATGGTATCCATAGTTTTAAGAGTGTCCGTATGAAGGCTGTCCGGAATATTTTTTTTGGGAAGAGAATCGGATTTTTTTCCTGAAAGGGAATCAATATTTTTTAAAGGAATGGAGTCGGCAGCAGCACTATATTGTGAAGGGATCGAATCCATTTTAAATTTTTGCTTTTTTGCAACAGAAAAATGGTTTTTCTTTGAAGAAAATAATTCTGAGCCAGTTTTATCGGAGCCTGTAATTGAATAACCGTTTTTAGAACTCAGGTCGCTGCTTTTTACCGTTGAATATAAAAACACAAACAGGAAAGCTGTTAGAGCAAACGGTAAAATATTTATTGGCCGAATTTCGTTTCTGTTTTGCATTGCAGTAATGAAACAAAAATAGAGATAATCCAATTAAGGTAATGTGAAGATTGAGAAAGAATTATATTGACCCATTTAAATCCAGAATTTAAAAATGTTTGAATCAAATAAGCTACATTTTTTTCCCCGATTGAGGATAGTATTTCTTCCATTATTATTCTTAATCACTTTTAATACCAATTCTTTTTCGCAGGTCCCGCGCAAAATCAAAACGATCATTATTGATCCC
>JBIQMJ010000061.1:0-16295 GCA_044463445.1 Segetibacter koreensis | reverse complement strand
AACTCTTTTGTTAAGCAAAACAGCAAATGCGAGATTCCGCTAAGCCATCCAATAACAAAAATTATTATTGAGGTAATCGATGTTACTATCGACCAGGAAGCCCAGGTGGGATCTTTAAAGGCTAATGGATATAATAAATTCCATCCGGAGCCAAATTTTCCAATCAGTGTACCAATTATCAAACCTGCTAAGCCAATTAATACGGTAAAAAAAACAAAATATCCAATCCTGATATTCAATGTCGCAATGCGTGTACCTATTAAATACCATACAGCCGCAAAAGCCATACTGAATAGCAGTGCAGCCATACCCAAACCATGAAGTGTCATAATCGCATAGAAATTGGCAAGCAATAATTTAACGAACTCTCCCTGCCCGAGACGCATGAACAGTCCAAGTATGGCCATAAATGGAAAAAGAACCAGAAAAGTGATTCCCCACACAACAGCCAGCGCTTTTTGTTTCATTAAGTAAACTGGTTCCGGTAGTATCATAAAATGTTTTACCATATTTTACTGAACATAAATGGTTCCGGTCATAAAGGGATGTACAAGGCCACAATATTCCAAACAAAGAATGGTATATTTTCCTTTGTGTGGGAAAACAAATTCAAGTTCATTTTTGTACTGAGGCATTGCCTCGATTTGGGATAATAAGACTCCGTAATGATCATAAATACTAAAGTTGTGTGTAACATCATCGGAGGTAACAATAAACCTTATCCTTTTATTTACAGGAAGAGTTATTTCATTTCTTCCAAAAAAATAATGCGGTGTCTTATTGGATATTCCATGCGCCATTTCCCAATCCCATTGAATTCCAACCACAGTCACGATTTCATCAGCTTCGCCTTTAGAACGAGGATGATGAAATAATTGCAATAAGAAAAAAAATACCACCAATAAAATTGAGACCCCGACAAAAAAATTCCAGCCTCTCAGTGTATGATTTTCAGTTGGGGTATTTTTATTTTTTGAAGAGAGGGCAATGAGAAACACAACAACGCCAACCACCACCACAGCACCGGTTAATGCAATAATGCCGGCAATATTCTGCAATGATAGAAATGCAATAAATTGACTCATCTTTTCACTTTAATTTATTAACAGGTATGCAATGGAAAAGTCAGGTTGTTTATAGCTGTCCGATTGAAAATTTATCCGTATCGACTAATTATAAATCTTATTCTATTTCGATTTCTGTAAGGTAAGATTGCCTGCAGGTTGTCACTGAACATTTTCTTTCATTTTCTAAAACTGAAATCAACCGGAATCCTGAACTAAAGTAGATAAAAATTATAATAAAGGATAAATATATCTTGCATTATTCAGAGTACGCATCAATTTAATCCTTCTGCCGGATAACTTTTTTCTAAAAACATTTGGATCTTCTTTTACGGAAAATTAAAATAAAAATTGCTGTTATTTGTTTGTTTACTATATCTGTCAGCTATAAAAATAAAGACGGAATTTTTTGTAAAAACCTTTTCGCGTATTTACTACTTACCAGAGTTGCGATGCCATCGTACCACTGTATGATAAAGATCATATTTAAGAAAAAATTCAGTGCCTTATTGAATCGGGAGAGAAATGTCTTTCAAAATTGAGAAGTTAGCTGCTGATGCGATCAATTTTTTTTTGGTAGTTAATTAATAAAAGATAACTTTATCCTTAATTATCGAAATGCGGAAATTTATTTTCGAAAAGCGGAAATCTTTTTCTCGTAGAAAACTAACCCTAAGGAACAAGACGATGATATGAGATAGAGAACAGCGGCGAAATTTTTAACTGGTAAAATGTTCAGTATGAAAATAAACCATCGCTTTTTAACTGCAATTGCGGTATTTCTTTTCCTTCCTCTCATTCCTGTTGTCGCACAGAAAACAGGTGAAGCAACTTTTAAAGAGTCTTGTAGTTCGTGCCACACAATTGGACGCGGTAAGCTTGTAGGCCCCGACCTCGCCAATGTTGAAAAAAGAAGGCCTGTTGACTGGATTTTAAAATTCGTTAAGTCATCACAAACCGTTGTTCACAGTGGCGACAAATATGCCGACTCACTTTTTAAGGCATTTAACCAGATGATAATGCCCGACCATCCTACTTTTACAGATGACCAAATCAAAGGAATATTGGCTTATATAACAGAACAAAGTTCAGCGCCGGCAACAGCTACTACAGGTGCCATCGCATTAAAAGGTAACAGTAACCGGGGACGCGATCTGTTCGATGGTAAAATAAGATTCACCAATCGTGGCGCTGCCTGCAACTCGTGCCATAATGTTGATATGAAAGGTTTTATCAGTGGCGGTGCATTGGGAAAAGACCTTACACATGCTATTACAAGATTATCAGCGCCTGGTGTAGTAGGAATTGTTTCGGGATTACCTTTTCCGCAGATGAAAGCAACATATGGCACCAGGCCGGTAACTGACCAGGAAATAGCGGATATCACTGCTTTTTTAACCGCAGCGGATAAACCGGTTCCACCCAAGACATTTACAAGCAATGTAGGAAGTTACCTTCTTGTGTGGGGTGCAGCAGGTTTCGTGATATTGTTGATTCTCTTTTCTTTATTCTGGATGAAACGAAAAAACAGAACGGTTAACCTCAGAATTTACAACAGGCAAATAAAATCAGCATAAGTAGAATCGAACATTCTAAAGCTTGAATAATTTTTTAGACCGGATTTATAAGAATCATCACTTTCTCACATTTAATAACAAAATCATGAGTTGGATTGAAGACATCATTTCACCCAAAACAAGACAATGGGAAGAATTTTACCGCAATCGTTTTCAGCACGACCGCATTGTACGCAGCACACACGGCGTCAATTGCACCGGCGGCTGTTCATGGCAAATCCACGTAAAAGAAGGAATTGTTGTGTTTGAAACGCAGCAATTAGATTATCCTCTTATTGATGATAAGATTCCACCTTATGAGCCGAGAGGTTGCCAGCGCGGGATCTCTTATTCCTGGTATTTGTACAGCCCATTGCGTATCAAGTACCCTTTGGTGCGCGGTACACTCATAGATCTATTCCGCAGGGAAAAAGAGAAAGCCGGTGGCGACCCGCTAAAGGCATGGGAAAATTTACAAAACAATAAAGAAAACCGCGCCCGCTATCAAAACGCAAGAGGCAAAGGCGGTTTCAGAAGAGCCACATGGGACGAAGTGCTGGAAATAATCGCTGCTTCAAATCTGTATACTGCAAAAAAATATGGCCCGGACCGCGTGATCGGCTTTTCACCAATTCCGGCTATGTCTATGCTGAGCTTCGCTTCGGGCGCAAGATTCCTTCAACTGTTTGGTGGGGTACATCTCAGCTTTTACGACTGGTATTGCGATTTACCACCCGCCTTTCCTGAGCTGTGGGGCGAACAAACCGATGTATGTGAAAGCGCCGACTGGTACAATGCAAAGATGATTGCCGACATGGGAACCAACCTGAATATGACCAGGACGCCCGACACTCATTTCTTTGCAGAAGCCCGCCACAATGGAACCAAGGCCGTTATTTTCTCACCCGACTTTAGCCAGATCTGCAAATATGCTGATCAATGGATTCCGCTACATGCCGGAAGTGATTGCGCTTTCTGGATGGCGGTTTCTCACATCATTTTAAAAGAATATCACCATGAAAAGCAAACCCCGTATTTTTTAGAATATGTAAAAAGATATACTGACAGTCCAATGCTGGTGCATCTTGATAAAGTCAATGACGAATATGTGCCTGGCCGTTTGGTTCGCGCCAATGAATTGTCTCAATGGAAAGATATTGAAAACGGCGATTGGAAATTTTTATCCATTGATGAAAAAAACGGTGATTATGTGGTACCCAAAGGCACGATGGGCTATCGTTGGGACAAGAATGGCGGCAAATGGAACATGAAATTTGAATGTGGCGAAACAGATAAAAATTTTGATCCCTTATTAACCCTATTAAACCGAAAAGACGACGAATTACTGGTATCATTTACTGAATTTGGCTTAGGGAAAAAAGCAATGCGAGGTGTTCCGGTAAAATGGATGGAAACAGAGAACGGAAGGATTCCCGTAACAACGGTTTATGATTTGATCATGGCGCAATATGGCGTAGGCAGGGGGCTTGGCGGTGAATATCCGAAAGATTATACAGATGCTGACAGTGCATATACCCCCGCATGGCAGGAAATATTCACCGGTATTGATTCAAAAACATTATTTCAGTTTGCGCGCGAATGGGCTGAAACTGCCATTGCAACCGAAGGAAAATGTATGATATTGGTAGGCGCCGGGGTCAATCACTGGTATCATCAGAATCTTACTTACCGTTCCGGCGCAATGGCCTTGATGTTGAGCGGATGTGTCGGGAAAAATGGTGGTGGACTCAATCATTACGTAGGCCAGGAAAAGCTGGCGCCTGTGGATTCATGGTCGGCTATCGCTTTTGCAAAGGATTGGTATTCCGCTTCAAGGCTGCAACAAGCGCCGCTATGGCATTATATCAACACCTGCCAATATCGTTATGATGGTCATTATTCAAAATACAATACCGTTCGCAAAAATAAATGGACAGATAAACATGTGGCCGATACCATCTTCACTTCGGTAAGGAACGGTTGGATGCCCTTCTATCCGCAGTTCAATAAAAACCCGCTGGAACTTTGCAAAGAGGCCGTTGCTAGTGGCGCCACAGATGATGAGGACATCAAAAAATATGTCTTGGAAAAATTAAAATCAAAAGAACTCAAATATGCCGTTAGCGACCCGGAAGCGGAAGAAAATTTTCCGCGTGTATGGTACATCTGGCGCGGCAATGCATTGCTCGCAAGTATGAAAGGGCACGAGTATGCTTTGAAACATTATCTCGGTACGCATAATAATCTCATTGCGACTGATGCTGATGAAAAACCGGAAGAAGTGAAATGGCATGATGTAGCGCCGGTTGGAAAATTAGACCTTGTGGTAGACCTTAATTTCCGCATGGATTCTTCGGCGCTGTATTCAGACATTGTGCTACCGGCAGCTTCATGGTATGAAAAAGCGGATTTAAATACCACTGATTTACATTCCTTCATTCACCCGCTTGGACAGGCTATTGCGCCCGTGTGGGAATCAAAAACCGACTGGGATATTTTTAAGCACATTGCGAAAGCAACCAGCGAAATGGCAAAAAAATATTTTTCAGAAGTAGTGAAAGATATAGTAACCACGCCACTTACACATGACACACCTGATGAAATCACGCAGCCAACTATTAAGGATTGGTACAAGGGCGAATGTGAAGCCATTCCGGGAAAATCCATGCACAAGTTATCGGTAGTGGAAAGAGATTTTACCCTTATTTATGACAAGTTTATCACGCTTGGTGAAGCCATCCGCGAAAAAGGTTTGGGCGCTCATGGCAATCATTACGAATGCAAAGAGGAATATGATGAAATGTGCAATTCCAATCATTTCCATAAAAGAAATTTTAATGGTAAAATACTTCCCTCTATCCAGGAAGATGAATGGGCTGCCAATGCTTTACTACATCTTTCTACTTTAACCAATGGAAAGCTTACACAAAAGGCCTATCAATTCATGGAAAAGAAAACAGGACTCGTGCTGGCAGATCTTTCCGAAGGAAGTAAGGATGTAAAAATCAGGTACGCGGACCTGTTATCACAACCCCGCCGTTACAATACTTCCCCCGTCTGGTCCGGGTTAATGAATGGCGGCAGGGCGTATTCTGCTTACACCTATAATGTAGAACGGCTGGTGCCCTGGCGAACCCTTACCGGAAGGCAGCACTTTTATCTTGACCAGGAATTATACATTGCTTATGGCGAGAACCTGCCCACTTTCAAACCGGCGCCCAGCCCTGAAGTGTATGGCGACCTGCGCGAAACCTGGAAGAGAGGCAAAGCAAAGGCGCTCAATTATATCACGCCTCACGGCAAATGGCATATTCATTCTACCTACATGGAAAACCTGCGAATGCTTACGCTTTCACGAGGCATCGAACCTTGTTGGTTGAATGAGAAAGATGCGGAAGAATTGGGCATAAAAGACAATGACTGGGTAGAAGTGCATAACGATCATGGCGTGTATGTAACCCGCGCTGTTGTTAGTTCCAGGATACCGCCGGGCATGTGCATCGTGTATCATGTACCCGAAAGAACGGTGGGAATTCCTAAATCACAATTGAGAGGAAACAAACGAGGTGGCGGCCACAACAGTGTTACACGCATTCATCTGAAACCCAATTATCTGAATGGTGGTTATGGTCAATTTTCTTTTCATTTGAATTATTGGGGGCCTGTAGCGCCGCAGAGAGATACACACGTTATCGTGAAGAAAATGGAAAAACTGGTTTGGTAAGGCAATTTATGATTTATGATTTATGAATGATGATTTATGATTGATGATTGATGAATAAAGATGAGCTTAAAAAAAGAAAAGATTTTGCACATAGATGTGTGAGGCTTGCGTTGAGTTTGCCCGATTCTATTTTAGGGAAACATCTGCGAAGCCAGTTAGTAAGGGACTCAAGTTCTGTGGCAGCAAATTACAGAGCAGCCTGTGTTGCACAATCTAAGGCAAGCTTTACTTCTAAACTGAGTATTGTAATTGAGGAAGTAGATGAATCATTATTCTGGTTAGAGTTTATTGCAGATGAAAATTTAATTAAAAGAGAACTGATAAACTCATTAATCAAAGAAGCAGGGGAACTAACAGCAATTTTTATTTCATCAAGAAAAACAATTCAAAATGGGAATAATCATAAATAAAAAATCAATCATCATTTTCACCAGTAAACCAATAAAAAAAGTGTTTTTAAAATTATAAATAATAACTCATAAATAATAAATAATAAATCATAAATTATGAACGTTCGCTCACAAATTGCAATGGTGTTTCATCTTGATAAATGTATCGGGTGCCACACCTGTTCGATAGCCTGCAAAAACATCTGGACCGACCGTAAGGGCGCTGAGTATATGTGGTGGAATAATGTAGAAACCAAACCAGGTACCGGCTATCCTACCAAATGGGAAGACCAGAATATTTATAAAGGCGGATGGGAAAAAAAAGATGGAACCGTGCGATTAAAAGGCGCCGGAAAAAGAAGAGGCCTTACCAATATTTTCTATAATCCGAATCTGCCCGTTATTGATGATTATTACGAGCCATTTACCTATAAATATTTAGACCTGATTGAATCGCCCGCAATGGATGACCAACCAACGGCACGGCCAGTTTCATTGATTACCGGGAAACCCATTGATATAAAAATGGGGCCTAACTGGGATGATGATTTGAGCGGAACGCCAGACTTCGCACGGAACGATCCTAATCTTGAAAAAATTTCACCGGAAGAACAGGAAGTGATGTTTCAGTTGGAAAAAATGGCAATGTTTTATTTGCCACGGATTTGCAATCACTGCCTGAATCCTGCCTGCGTGGCATCATGCCCTTCAGGCGCAATTTACAAAAGAGGGGAAGATGGCGTTGTACTCATCAACCAGGAAGTTTGCCGGGCGTGGAGAATGTGCGTCACCGCTTGTCCTTACAAAAAATCTTATTACAATTGGTACACCGGAAAATCAGAGAAATGTATTCTTTGTTACCCGCGCATTGAAGCAGGCCTCGCCCCTGCGTGTATGCATTCCTGCGTGGGAAGAATCAGGTATCTGGGTGTATTACTGTATGATGCAGATAAGATAGAATCCGCAGTTCATGGCGATGACAAAGACCTTATCAATAACCAGCTTGATCTCATTCTTGATCCTTTTGATGAAGAAGTTATTGCAGCGGCCAAACTCAATGGCATTGCGGATTCCACTCTTCATGCCGCTCGGTTTTCACCTATCTATAAATTCGTAAAAGAATGGCGATTGGCTTTACCACTTCACCCTGAATTCCGCACGCTACCTATGTTGTTTTATGTGCCACCATTGCTACCCGTAATGGCAACCGTAAAGAAGGTGGACAATACTGCGCAGGCAGATAAGATGGATCCAATTGCAAAAAAATGGGATGACAAATGGCTGTATGATACCAGCACAGAGGAACTCTGGGGAACATTAGACCAGATTCGCTTTCCACTGAAATATGTTGCCAGCCTGTTCAGCGCCGGCGATGAAGAAATCATAAAAGATAAATGGAAAAAATTGATGGCCGTTCGCATTCACCGCAGGCGCGTTACTGTTGGCGATGTGAGCAATGAAAAAGCAGAAGGCGCATTGGCAGATGCTGGTCTAACTGCTGAAACTGCGGATGCCATTTATAAGCTCACTTCGCTTCCCAAATTTGAAGAGCGTTTTGTAATTCCTGCAGCGCACCGCGAACAAGCCATTGAAATGATGGATTTCACAGGTGATGAAAAAGGGGCAACCGGATTTGGAATAAAAAACAAAGTAAAAAGAGGTATTTAAAATACGTTCTACAAATGGCCCGTGAGGACATCGGCCACGGCAAGAAGAACATCGAAATAAAAAAAGATTCAATGCAAAACTTATCAGAAACAATACCAAACACACAAGCAGCACCAGCGCCGTTGCTGATGAATTATGGAATGCTTGCTAATCTGTTTTTTTATCCTGAAAATGAAGCCTGGAAAGAAAAGGCACAACAGATTCACAACTATCTTTTAACCACAGTTCCTGAAGCTGCTGAGGCAATGCAACCATTTATGGACTTCATGAAAATATCTTCTTTCGAGGAAATGCAGGAACTGTTTCTGCGCTCATTTGACCTGCAGGCCATCACCACTTTAGATATTGGTTTTGTGTTATTTGGTGAGGATTATAAACGTGGAAAACTATTGGTCCACCTGAATGAGGAACATAGAAATGCAGGCAACGATTGTCATTCAGAATTATCAGATCACTTACCCAATATCCTGAATTTATTGGGTAAAGTGAAAGATGAAGCTATACGCGATGAAATTGCCACCCGCCTCGTGATGCCTGCCATAGAAAAAATGATCAAAGAATTTTCAATTGAAAAAATTGAAAAAAAAGATGTGATTTATAAGAAACATCAAAATGTTTTGCTGGATTATTCTGCCGGTTACAGAATGGTGTATCAAAGCCTGCTTCAGGCATTATTGGTTGCTATGAAAAAAGATTTTGATTATGTACCTGAGGATTACGAGGCGATGAAAAAACAAGCCGGTGGTTCAGACGAACAGCAACCATTTCTTTCACCAAGAAATACCACTGAAGACAAAACAGAAAAAGATTTTGTACAGAATATCGAAACTGAAATGCTCACTGAAAAACAATAAAAAATTTAAAAACATTTGTCATGGCCTTACTAAATAATTTCCTGCTGATTGCACTTCCTTACATCGCACTGATTCTTTTTTTCGTGGGGACTATTTACCGTTACAAGTATAAAAAATTCCAGGTTTCCTCATTGTCATCCGAATTTCTTGAAAACAAAAAATTATTCTGGGGGTCGGTGCCATTTCACTGGGGCGTTCTGTTTATATTTTGCGGTCATCTCATTGCCTTTTCCATTCCACGTGCAGTATTAGCCTGGAACAGCCAGCCAGCACGCCTTTTGGTACTTGAAATCACCGCTTTCATTTTTGGTATCAGCATGCTCGTTGGCCTGATTAATCTTGCCATCAGAAGATACACAGAGCAACGCCTGCAACCTGTTACCAATAAAATGGACATGGTAATTTATGCTTTATTGATTTTTCAAACTTTTATGGGATTATGGATTGCTTATAATTTCCGGTGGGGCTCATCCTGGTTTTCTACGATACTCACGCCTTACCTGTATTCTATTTTTACTTTCCAGCCGGATGATACCGCAGTGGCTTTACTTCCGTGGGCAGTAAAACTTCATATCATTGGCGCTTATGTAATTATCGCTATTATACCATTTTCAAGACTGATCCATTTCCTGGTATTACCTCTGAATTACCTGTGGCGGCCTTACCAGCAGGTTAGGTGGAACTATGACAGGAAGAAAGTCCGCAGCCCAAACACAAGTTGGTCTATTCATCGCCCAAAAAATACGTGAGCCATGCTGATGAATATTGTCACTGATGATGAATTACTGGTAAGTGAGGTTGTAAAAACAATTTTGCTCATCCTTATGATTACCGGTATTGTTATTAATGGGATTAAATTGGTTCGCAATGGCAGTAAAGGCATAAAAACACTTAATTTTTATTTTCTAATAGTCCTTTTTGTTTTGGTGTTTTATGTGGGAAAAGAATTCCTCGTGGAAGGCGCTATGCTGCTGCATCCTCAATACGTAGAAGGTAATACCATTGGTTATTGCAGCGTATTTGCCCTGGGAAACGGAATTGAATTTGAATACGAAATCAATGGAAAAAAATTCAGGAATTGCAACACATTTTATCCTTTATCAAAAGACAGCATCAAAGTACCGGGGGGAAAATACAGAGTGAGGTTTGCCAACCCATTTTTGGAAAAAGGAAGAATGGATTTTGAGAAATTGTTGAGGTGAAGAAATTTTCATTCGCTTTTTTGATGAAAAAAATTATAAGAAACAGATTAAAAATCATCTTGAAAGATTGATTGAATTGTCCCAAATTCCCATAAAATAAAAATTCAAATTATTTATGGGTTGACTGTCCTGAATGTTTTGAATTCGGTGTTATTAAACAATCCGCTTTTGTAAATGAAATTTGTATTGCAAATATTAAAAAGAAAAATAGCCACCTTGTTTCCGGCTTACTTTGCACTGGTGATGTCCACCGGCATTGTTTCTGTTGCTGCGCATCTTTTAGGATTTGCAGAAGCAGGGATATTGCTTTTGTATTTAAACGTGATTGCCTATATTTTTTTATGGATATTATTGATCCTTCGCCTGTTGTTTTTCTTCCGCGATTTTATGAATGATTTATCCGATCATGCGCGTAGCGCAGGTTTCCTCACGATAGTTGCAGGCACAAATGTACTTGGCGGGCAAATCATCATTATTAGTCAAAATTACCTGGCAGCAATCTTTCTTTACTACTTTGGATTTTTTTTATGGATTCTTCTGATGTATTATTTCTTTGTCCAAATAACAGTGAAGCAAAACAAACCCACACTTGAAGAAGGTATGAATGGCATTTGGCTATTGATGGTCGTGGCCACCCAGTCTATCTCTGCGCTCGGAACGCTTCTGGTAGATTACCTTCCGTTTTCCAGGGAAATCATCCTGTTCATTTCTTTGATGATGTTTCTTTTGGGCTGCATGCTTTACATTATCATCATCACGCTTATTTTTTACAGGCTTACTTTTTTTAAGTTGCGTGCCGAAGAATTTGCCCCGCCATACTGGATTAATATGGGCGCTGTAGCCATCACCACTTTGGCCGGCTCTTTTTTGGTATTGAATGAAAATCATTGGATGTTTCTCCAATCATTGAGTCCTTTTCTGAAAGGCTTTACTTTACTGTTTTGGGCCACAGGTACCTGGTGGATACCAATCATCCTAATCCTAATGATCTGGCGGCATGTATACAAACTCATTCCAATTGTTTATCAACCGCAATACTGGGGAATGGTCTTTCCGCTGGGCATGTACACTGTTTGTACCTTTCGCCTTGCTGAGGCCATGAACCTATCTTTTCTTTACCCCGTTTCGGAAGTGTTTGTTTACATAGCATTGGTCGCATGGGCCATAACTTTCACAGGCCTTCTACACGGGGTTTCCACCTTATTCTTCACATCAAAAAATAAACTAACGATGACAGATAAAACCAAACTTTCACGGGAAAATATTTAATCGCCATGAGCACAATCATCTCAAACCGCCCTTTGAATTTTTAAATTTGATTACCGCATTGCTTCATTCCTAAATAAAAAAATCATGAATAACATTTTTGAGAAAACCGACAAGAAGAAAACTGATTACATTAAAAGATTTGTAGAAAAAGAACCGGATGCCGATCCTGTTTATTCGCCAATGGCGCCGCCCGAAGCGTATCAGCCGCCTGCCACAGAGCCTGCGCCATTTGAAGAACTGCATCCTTTATTACAGCTTCTTATGACGGAACATAAAAACACACTTACACAATTGGATGAATTTGAAAAGAATTTATTGGAAATAAAAAGAGAAGGAATCAATAAAGAAAGAAATAGCAAGCTCGGGGAATTTTTTGAATTTCTTGACAGTAAAATTGTATTGCACAATCTGAAAGAAGAAAGAGTATTATTTCCGTATATCCATGACCGTATGATTGATAACGGCGAACATGGGACAGGTCCTGTTCCTGAAACGGCTGTGGACATGCTGGAGCACGACCATATTAAAACAATGGAAATGGCTACGCTCACTTTCAGCCTGATGGGAATTGCTTCACGGCTTACAGATAGAATTTCCAATGCATTGCTGATAGATACAGCCATTGAGCAGGGACTGGCGCTCGTGGAATTGCTGCGGCTGCATATTTTCAGGGAAGACAATGTGGTTTTTCCGCTGGCACATAAATATCTAACATCAAGCGACCATGAGGGCATTACCCAAAAAATGAAAAAATATTTTTCAGTGGATTTATCATAAACATTTCATTAAAAATGAAACCCATGCTCACAGATCAATTTAACCGGGTACACGATTACCTGCGCATTTCCCTCACCGGTAAATGCAATTTGCGCTGTATGTACTGCAACCCGATAGACTTACCGAAAGGATATTTTGCCGGCGCATTGCGAATGACTGCCGAAGAAATTGATCAGATCGCTGCTGTCTTTGTAGAAGAAGGCGTGAAAAAAATCCGGCTCACCGGCGGCGAACCTTTGGTAAGAAAAGATGCGCAGGAAATTATTGAGCGCTTGTCCAAATACCCGGTAGAACTTGCTGTAAGCACCAATGGTGTACTGGTTCATAAATTCATTGATGTTTTTAAAAGCGCAGGAATAAAATCTGTTAATGTGAGTTTGGATTCTCTGACAAGGGATAAATTCTTTGCGATTACCAAACGCGATGAATTCGACCGCATCCTCGACAATATCTATCTTTTGTTGGAAAATGATTTTCATGTAAAGATCAACGTGGTGGTGATGAAAGGTGTGAATGATGATGAACTGAATAATTTTGTTGGCTGGACAAAACATCTTCCGATACACATTCGGTTTATTGAGTTTATGCCGTTTGCAGGAAACGAATGGAGCCGAGAAAAAGTTTTTTCTTACCAGGAAATGCTGGATACAATTTCCAAAAAAAATGAGTTCATAAAATTGCAGGATGGAAAGCATGATACCGATAAAAAATATTTTGTACCCGGCTATGATGGCACCTTTGCTGTCATCAGCCCTATGAGCCAGCCTTTTTGCAGTGGGTGTAACCGCCTGCGTTTGACCACCGATGGCAAAATGAAAAATTGTCTTTTTTCAAAAACCGAAATGGATATTTTAGGCGCTCTCAGAAAGGGAATGGATATAGCGCCTTTAATCAAACAATGTGTGTGGATGAAAGAAGAAAAATTGGGTGGCCAGGTAAAAACGATAGATGAAAAATTGGATACATCAAAAATCAACAACCGCAGTATGATTCATATTGGTGGCTGACCTATAAATTTTGAAAAATAAAAGAAAATGATCAGTGTTACCGAAGCACGGAAACTAATCGCTGAAAACTGCAACCGCGAAAAAACAGAAAGCAGGTTATTGTCAAAATCCCAGGGTTATGTTTTGGCAAAGCCTGTTTTTTCGCCCGTGGACACACCGCCGTTTCATCAGTCGGCAATGGATGGTTATGCTTTTTCATTTGAAAATTGGGATGGCAAGAGTGATTTGGAAATTGCTGGTGAAATCCAGGCAGGAAGTAAAGAAGTAATTGAAATTAAACCCTTGCAGGCCGCGCGAATTTTTACCGGTGCAGCGTTGCCATCTGCTACGGATACTGTGGTGATGCAGGAACACGTTACGAAAAATGGAAACCAGGTTCATATCAATAATGCACAACTTCCAAAAGGTTCGAATGTACGATCTTGTGGCTCTCAGACAAAAAAGGGTGAATTGGCATTGGACAAAGGTCAATTGCTCACGCCGCCTGCAATATCTTTTTTGGCCGGCATCGGAATTGAGAAAGTGACTGTTTTTTCCCAACCTTCCATTAGCATTATTGTTACCGGTAAAGAACTGATTCAACCCGGCAATGAAATAACAGAAGGGAAAATTTATGAGTCGAATTCTTTTGGGCTTACTGCGGGTTTAAGCACATTGGATATCACACCCGTTTCTGTTGAAATCGTTGATGATGTGGAAGAAGAAATTGTCAACGCCATCACCCGACAATTGAATAGCGATATCCTTATTTTAACTGGTGGTGTTTCTGTGGGCGATTATGATTTGGTTCCAAAGACACTTGAAAAATGTGGCGTAAAAAATATTTTTCATAAGATAAAACAAAAGCCCGGCAAGCCATTTTATTTTGGTAAACGAAATGAGTCGTTGGTATTTGGATTGCCCGGAAATCCTGCATCAGCACTCACCTGCTTTTATGAATATATCATTCCGGCAATTAGTGGCTTTACAAAAAAACAACACCAAAAAAGGATAAAAATGCCTTTGAAAATTGAGTACAAAAAGAAAGCAGGCCTTACTTATTTTTTAAAAGGAAAAACTAATGACAAAGAAGTTACCATATTGAATAGCCAGGAAAGTTATATGATGAATTCATTTGCTCTTGCTGATTGCCTTGTTGAGTTGGAAGAAGAGAAAGAACAATTTATGGAAAATGAAATGGTAAATGTCCTAATGATCATTTGACCAAACAATCAGAAAAAAACCACAGGAATGTACACAGAAATCATATTTTATGGATTGTTGTTTTTAGTGGCCTTTCTCTATGCTTCTGTGGGGCATGGTGGCGCGAGTGGTTACCTCGCATTGATGGCATTTTTTTCTTTTGCGCCTGGCATGATGAGGCCCACAGCCTTGATACTTAATCTTTTTGTTTCGTTGACTGCTTTCATACAATATTATCGTGGCGGTCACTTTCGGTGGAAACTATTCTGGCCTTTTGCCATTGCATCCATTCCGGCAGCCTTTATCGGCGGACTGATTGTAATTGATGCAGGATGGTATAAAAAAATTCTTGGAATACTGCTTCTGTTCCCCGTGATAAGGCTAAGCGGCATAAAATTCAATTCCGAAAAAACGGATAAGGAACAAACCCTCTCTGCATCACTTCTAATCGGCGCTACGATTGGTTTATTTTCGGGAATGATTGGCATTGGCGGCGGAATTATTTTAAGTCCTGTAATATTATTATTGCATTGGGCAAACATGAAACAAACTGCGGCAGTATCTGCGCTTTTCATTTTTGTAAATTCATTGGCAGGACTGGCGGGTATTTTTACAAAAGGATTTGAATACAAGCCTGAAATTATCTGGATGATTGTGATAGCCTTTGCCGGCGGACTCACCGGATCTTACCTGGGTGCAAAGAAATTCGATAGTATTTTTTTAAAAAGATTATTAGCAGTAGTTTTGCTGATGGCTTCCATTAAATTATTATTTGCCTGAATGTGCTAAATGAATTATTTAGAGTATAAAAATTGTTAGAAAACAGAAAAACAAAGAAATATTCGTCTACTGCAAAAAATAACCTCATATTAATTTCCTGTTTTCCGCACTTTTTTCAGCAATGCAAGTCCCGATAATTTTTGTTTCAATTCATCCATTGTTAAATCTTTTGCAATAACAATACCATTAGGATTAAGCAGAACTCAGCAGAAGAATCGGGATTAGTTAGACTAATCTTTCCTTTACTTTATACGCTTTCCATCTGGATTTTGGCATGAATCAACAATTTGCCGCAATAAGCGCTGTCCGCCGCATCTTTTTCATCATGGCTTAAAAAGCCGATCCAGGTTTCCGCTGTTTCACGGGCCATGCTTTTTGTTTCGAGCATTGCTTTCCCCTCTTTGCGTATGGCAGCGCCAATCGTAAAAAGAGCCGTTTTGATTTGGGGGAAATAAGCGGCCAGTATTACCTTATCATTGGCTTTTGCGCTCCCTGTGCCGGCATTATCTTCCCAGCTAAAAAGAAGGTTGCCCTCCTCGTTCATTGCTACTGAAGCATTCTTAGCGGCAGGCAAAGGCCCTTTGGAAATCAGCACTTGCCTGTAATCAATGGCCATGTCTGGATAAACTCCCACGATGGCGAGGTTCATAATGGCGCTGGTGGCCCTGTTGAAGCCTGTTCCCGAATGACCATAAGCGGGAAAGGTTTTATTAAAGAATCCTGTGCCGCAGAATGGGCGGGTAAAGTCATTGCATACCCTTATTTTTTGCTGCTGAGCCAGCCTTTTGAGTGTCATGGGCGCAGAGGATTTCCTGCGCCTGCT
>JBIQMJ010000060.1:0-16306 GCA_044463445.1 Segetibacter koreensis | reverse complement strand
CTTCGGTTAAAATATCCAAAATACCTTCTTCCTTTATTTGTTGCTCTACTACATGCGAACCCGGAACGATCCACGCAGTAACGTGATCGGCCTTTTTTCTTCCTTTGATGATAGAGGCAAACGCACGGAAATCTTCTATTCGTCCATTGGTGCAGCTTCCTATAAATACATAATCTACTTTCTTTCCCAACATTGCATCGGCTTCGTGAAAGCCCATATAATTGAGCGCTTTTTCGTAGCTGGCATTTCCGCTAACCGTATCTTTTGAAACAGGAATGTGTTTGCTGATGCCCATGCCCATCCCTGGGTTGGTACCAAAAGTGATCATCGGTTCAATATCGGCAGCATCGAAAGTATATTCTTTATCAAATACCGCATCAGCATCAGTTTTTAAAGTTTTCCAGTAAGCCAACAAATTATCCCATTTTTCATTTTTAGGGGCTTTGTCTTTTCCTTTGATGTAAGCAAATGTGGTTTCATCGGGCGCTACCATACCGCCACGGGCGCCCATTTCAATGCTCATGTTGCAAACGGTCATCCTGCCTTCCATACTCAGGTTTTCAAAAACTTCACCTGCATATTCCACAAAATACCCGGTGGCGCCTGCTGCTGTTAACCTGGAAATGATATAAAGAGCTACATCCTTTGCTGTTACCCCTTTACCCAGTTTTCCATTTACATTGATCCGCATTTTCTTTGGTTTGGGCTGCATGATACATTGCGATGCCAATACCATTTCTACTTCGGAAGTGCCGATACCAAAAGCAATAGCGCCGAAAGCGCCATGTGTAGAAGTATGAGAGTCGCCGCAAACAATAGTCATGCCCGGAAGCGTGATCCCATTTTCGGGGCCAACAACATGTACAATTCCGTTCTTCGGATTATTCAATCCCCAATGTGAAATACCATATTTTGCCGAATTCAATTCCAATGCTTTCAACTGGTTGGCAGAAAGCGGATCCTTCACCGGTAAATGCTGATTAATAGTAGGTGTGTTATGATCGGCGGTGGCGAATGTTTTTTCGGGAAACATTACATTCAATCCCCTGCTTTCCAAACCACGAAAAGCAACCGGGCTGGTAACTTCGTGAATAAAATGCCTGTCAATAAAAAAAACATCGGGACCGTCATTAATTTTTCGTACCACATGCGAATCCCAAACTTTGTCAAATAATGTATTGGAAGTATTATTCATTTTATTTTTTTGATTAATGTGCAACATTAAGAGCCATTTGTTTCCGTCTATACCAAATAGCCAAAAGCATTGTCATCTTTTTTTAATTCAGTATAATTAATTTTATAAAGATCAAGATTTACTTTCAGGCGGTTATAATCTTTTTTATCGCCTAATTCGATTCCGACCAGGGCAGGGCCGGCTTCTTTATTATTTTTCTGGATGTATTCAAAACGGGTGATGTCATCGGTAGGTCCTAAAATTGTATTGACAAATTCCTTTAAAGCTCCGGGCCTTTGAGCAAAATTTATTAGAAAATAATGCTTCAAGCCTTCATATTGTAAGGAACGTTCTTTTATTTCCTGCATACGGTCGATATCATTATTTCCGCCACTGATAATGCAAACCACATTTTTTCCTTTTATTTCATTTTTATAATCATCCAAAGCAGCGATAGACAAGGCGCCTGCCGGCTCGGCCACAATAGCATCTTCATTATACAATTGCAAAATGGTGGTGCAAACTTTTCCTTCGGGCACCAAATGCATTTCATGCAAAACATCTTTACAAACCGAATAAGTAATATCACCTGCACGGCTTACAGAAGCGCCATCTACAAAGTGTTCAATATTCCGAAGTTGAACCGGATGGCCGGCCTTAAAAGCTTCAGTCATAGAAGGAGCACCCGATGGTTCCACTCCGATAATTTTTGTAGATGGAGAAAAGGTTTTGAAATAAGATCCTACACCGGATGCAAGTCCGCCACCGCCCACAGGAATAAATAAATAATCTAAGTGGTTAAGATCTTCTAATATTTCCAGTCCGACCGTAGCCTGCCCTTCGATGATTTTATAATTATCATAAGGAGGAATAAAAGTCTGTTTGTTTTTTTTACAGAATTCGATGGCCGCGGCTGCGCATTCTTCGAAAGAATCACCTACCAGCTTTATTTCAATTGCATCTGCGCCAAACATTTTTGTTTGTTTCACTTTTTGCTTCGGTGTTATCACCGGCATAAAAACTACTCCTTTGCAATTTAATTTTTTGCAGGAATAGGCAAAGCCCTGTGCATGATTTCCGGCGCTTGCGCAAACTACGCCTTGCTTTAATTGTTCTTCAGGTAAAGTGCTTAGCATGTTGTAAGCGCCACGGAGTTTGTAGGACCTGACTACCTGCAGATCTTCTCTTTTCAAAAAGACCTTGCAATGATATTTTGCCGACAAATTCCGGTTTAAATCGAGCGGCGTTCTGTTTACTACATTTTTTAAACGAGCAGAAGCATCCGCCACGCCCAATCCATCAAAAACCGGATGGTAATTGATTTCATGGCTTTTGGTTTGGATTTTATTGCTCATAAAAAAATTAATGCTTATTGATTAAGAGGAAGGCTGCCGGCTTTCTTTTAAACTGGCAACCTTAATCAAATCTTTCTTATGCAGGTTCCTGGTTTTCAGGGCGCAGGCTCCTTACTACTTTTCCTGCCTGCCACATTTCGCTTTCACGCAATTCTTTTAATTCAGCGTCTAATTTTATGCGGTAATCCGGTTGTGAATTGGAATCAATTGAACGTTTTGCTTCTTTGCCGGCTGCCACGCTTGCGTACAGATCAGAAAAAACAGGCAAGGTGGCATCACGGAATTTTTTCCACCAGTCTAATGCGCCGCGTTGCGCTGTGGTAGAGCAATTCGCATACATCCAATCCATTCCGTTTTCAGCCACAAGCGGCATTAATGATTGTGTTAATTCCTCCACAGTTTCATTAAAAGCTTCAGAAGGAGAGTGGCCGTTTTTGCGAAGCACTTCAAATTGTGCCGCAAAAATTCCTTGTATCGCTCCCATCAAAGTACCACGTTCACCGGTAAGGTCACTGAATACTTCTCTTTTAAAATCAGTTTCAAATAAATATCCTGAACCAATGGCTATTCCGAGGGCAATAACCCTGTCAAATGCCTTGCCTGTTGCATCCTGGAAGATGGCGTAGCTGCTGTTCAATCCGCGGCCCTGCAAAAACATTCTTCTTAAAGAAGTGCCTGATCCTTTGGGCGCTACTAAAAATACATCCACATCTTTAGGAGGGACAATGCCTGTTTGGTCATTATAAGTAATTCCAAAACCGTGTGAAAAATATAATGCCTTTCCGGGAGTTAAATGTTTTTTTATGGTGGGCCATAAGGCTATTTGGGCGGCATCACTGAGCAGGTAGCAAATGATAGTTCCCCTTTTCAGGGCCTCTTCAATTTCAAATAAAGTTTTTCCTTCTACAAAGCCGTCCTGTACCGCTTTATCCCAGCTCTTTGAATTTTTTCTTTGTCCAACAATCACGTTGATCCCATTGTCTCTTTGATTCAACGCTTGCCCGGGACCCTGAACGCCATAGCCGATTACGGCTACCACTTCATCTTTTAAAATTTCCTGTGCTTTGGATAATGGAAATTCTTCGCGTGTGACTACTTTTTCTTCAGTTCCTGCAAAATTTAATGTCGCCATGTTTGTTTGTTTTTGTAAATTAAAAATCCTGTTTTTTGTTTGTTTACTGTTAATTTTTATGAAAGGGAATTGTATTTTCACTTTCATTTTATTTTTAAATCGTTTACATGGTAAACACTTCATTCTGTTTATCTAAAAATTCATTTTCCACTACTTCTTCTCCCGGTTGCATTTTTTCAAATTCTTTTACTTTTTCATGAAAGCTATCGCTGCTTTTAATGATTGCCACCCTTGCGCTTCTTACGAATTCAATTAAGCCGTAGGGCTCCAGGGCTTCAATTACTTTGTTCGTCTCTTCGCGATGACCGGTAGTTTCAAATACTATAAAATCTTTACGGATGGCTACTGCTCTGGCTCCAAACTGATGAAGCAATCTTTCCACTTTTGCTTTTTCGGCAATCACATCAGTGGGTACTTTATACAGAGCCATCTCTTGCCAGATAATTTCTTCGTTGGTGTTGTAATAAGCCTTCAAAACATCGACCTGTTTTTCAATCTGGCGTACTAATTTTTTAATCACTTCTTCGGTTTCATCAATAACGATATTAAACCGGTGAATACCGGGAACCTCTGATGGAGAAGTGTTCAGGCTGTGTATATTAATTTTTCTTCTTGAAAAAATAATAGAGATACGGTTCAGTATTCCTATCTGATCTTCTGAATAAACTGTTATGGTATATTCCTGCTTTCCCGGTGCAGCAGAGGAACCTTGCCTACCGGCAGGCAGGGAAACAGGGGCCTTTTTTATTTCGTCGGTTTTCATGATTTTAATTTTTTAAAGATTTTAAGATAAACGAATTTCAGAAACGCTGCAACCTTGTGGCACCATCGGAAATACATTATTTTCTTTGCCTACTATAATTTCGAGCAGGTAAGGCCCTTTGGTTTCAAGCATTTTTTGGAGGCCTTCTTTCAGATTTTCTCTTTCCGAGATTTTTTCAGCATCTATGAAATAAGATTTAGAAAGCGCTACGAAATCGGGGCTGTCAATATTGGTAAATGAATATCGCCGGTCATTGAATAATTCCTGCCATTGTCTTACCATTCCCAGGAAATGATTATTAAGAATAATGATCTTGAGATCAATTTTATTTTGCATAATAGTTCCCATTTCCTGTAAGGTCATCTGGAAACCGCCATCGCCGATTATAGCCACCACTGTGCGGTCAGGCGCTCCTAATTTAGCGCCCATGGCTGCAGGCAAACCAAAGCCCATAGTTCCAAGGCCACCAGAGGTAACATTGCTCCTGGAGTTATTGAATTTTGCATACCGGCAAGCTACCATCTGGTGCTGGCCTACATCGCTTACGATTACGGCATCGCCTTTTGTCAATTCATTTAAAACTTTAACCACTTCACCCATAGTCATGATGTCGGTTTCAGGATTTAATTCCTGGTTGATACATTTGTCAATTTCTTCCTGCCTGTATTCATTAAATTTTTTCAGCCAATCTTTATGTTCTTTTTTATCGATCAGTTTGGTGAGTAAAGGCAAAGTTTCTTTGCAATCACCCCAAACCGGCACGGTGGTTTTTATATTTTTGTCTATTTCAGCAGGATCAATATCAAGGTGAATTACTTTGGCCTGCCTGGCATATTTATCTAATCTTCCTGTTACCCGGTCGTCAAACCGCATACCCACTGCAATCAGCACATCGCAGTCATTGGTTAATACATTGGGACCATAATTTCCATGCATACCGAGCATTCCTACATTTAAAGGATGGTCTGTGGGCAAGGCGCTCAAACCTAATACAGTCCAGGCTGCAGGCAGATTTCCCTTTTCTATAAATTCTCTGAATTCTTTTTCTGCTTTTCCCAGGATAACTCCCTGTCCAAAAATTACAAAAGGTTTTTTTGCTTCATTAATTAATGCAGCAGCCTGCTCAATATATTCTTCACGCACGATAGGTTTGGGACGATAGCTTCGAATGTGATGGCAGGGTTTATACCCTTCAAAATCGAATTTTTGAATCTGTGCATTTTTTGTGATGTCAATTAATACAGGGCCTGGCCTTCCGCTTCTGGCGATATAAAATGCCTTTGCGAGAGCAGAAGGAATTTCATTGGCATCGGTGACCTGGTAATTCCATTTTGTAACCGGAGTAGTAACATTAATTACATCTGTTTCCTGGAAAGCATCGGTGCCTAAAAGATGAGCAAAAACCTGTCCTGTAATACAAACGACAGGAGTACTGTCAATCATAGCATTTGCCAACCCGGTTACCAGATTGGTGGCTCCGGGCCCGCTTGTAGCAAATACTACACCTACCTTTCCGGAGGTTTTGGCATATCCTTCTGCGGCGTGGACTGAGGCTTGTTCATGCCTTACCAAAATATGATGGATTTTGTCCTGGTAGTCGTACAATGCATCATAAATAGGCATGATTGCGCCTCCGGGATAGCCAAAAACGGTTTTCACTTTTTCACCAATTAATATTTTCAACACAGCTTCGCTACCTGTAATGTTTTCTGATTTTTTAGAAGGGGAGGTTGCTTTTTTTTCTTCTTCTAATTCGATGGTATTCATAATGATAATTTTTAATTTTTTTTGTTTAGTTACTAAACATTTGAGTGGGTAATTCATTTTTGATCCTGAAATAGGTGGTGATATCAGTAGAGTTTACCTCCGTAAAACCGACCTGTCTCAGCATGGTGACGACCTGGCCCCGATGATAGGTTGCATGATTGATAACATGCGCCAGCAACTGATAATAAGGCTGGTGGTATTCAATTCCTTTAGTATTCTTAAATAATAATTTTTGCTGAAATTGTTCTTCAGGCATTTCTTCCATTAATTTTTTTAAACTCAATGAAATCTCTTTCCAGGTTTTTAAAAGGTCTTCTTTTGATCCGGTAAAAGTTTCTGAAAGTAATTCGTGGCTTGTTTTTTTTTGTAAGCGCTCCACCCATATTTTTTCAGCTGAAGCCACGTGTAATATGGTTTCATAAATACTTCTAAAACTACTTACTAATGGCTGTTTCCATTGTTCTTCAGAAATTTTACCCAGCCAATCGCATACACGGTCGTTGGCCCAGATATTATATTCTGATAGTTCTGTAAAATACTTTTTTGACATAATTAACTTTTAAACCCGATTCGTCTTTAATTAATCCTCATCTGTCACACAGCCTTCACTCGCATTTTTTACCAACTTTGCATATTTATATAAAACACCGTTGGTGGCCTTTGGAACGGGCTGTTTCCATGCGGCTCTTCGTTTGGCAATTTCCTCTTCGCTTACTTTCAGGGTAAGCGAATTTTTCACTGCATCTATTTCAATAATATCATTGTCTTCCACTATTCCTAATAATCCTCCTTCAAAAGCTTCGGGCGTAATATGGCCAACAACAAAGCCATGCGTTCCACCGCTAAACCTTCCATCAGTTATCAGTGCAACAGTTTTTCCCAAACCCGCACCGATAATTGCACCTGTTGGTTTCAGCATCTCTGGCATACCGGGTGCTCCTTTGGGGCCAATGTTTCTGATCACCACCACATCGCCCGGGTGAACACGGCCACTTTCCAATCCCTCTATCAAATGTTTTTCACCTTCAAATACCCTTGCCGTTCCTTCGAATCGGGTACCTTCTTTTCCTGTAATTTTTGCCACGCTTCCTTTTTCAGCAAGGTTGCCATATAATATCTGTAAATGTCCGGTTGCTTTCAAAGGGTTTTCCAGGGGGCGGATAATATCTTGTATTTCAAAGTCAAGGTCGGGTGCATCTTTTAAATTTTCGGCAATGGTTTTTCCGGTTACGGTAATACAATCCCCATGTATCAAACCCTTGCTCAATAAATATTTCATTACTGCGGGAATTCCTCCATGCTGATGCAAGTCCTGCATCAGGTATTTCCCACTGGGTTTGAAATCGGCAAGCATCGGCACTTTATTACTGATCGTTTGAAAATCATCAGGTGACAAATCGATACCCACGCTTTTTGCAATGGCCACCATGTGTAATACAGCATTGGTGCTTCCTCCCAAAACCATTATTATGGTTATCGCATTATCAATGGCTTTGCGCGTCATAATATCTCTTGGTTTAATGTCCTTTTCCAAAAGATTTTTTATAGCGGGACCAATGGCAGCGCATTCTTCTGCTTTTTCTTTGCTCATTGCCGGGTTACTTGCTGAATAAGGCAAACTCATTCCCATGGCTTCAATAGCGCTGGCCATTGTATTGGCGGTGTACATTCCACCACAAGCCCCGGCGCCGGGACAGGCATGGCGAACGATTCCTTTAAAATCTGATTCATCCAAATGTCCTGCAATCTTTTGTCCCAAAGCCTCGAAGGCAGAAACTATATTCAGATCTTCACCCTTATAATGCCCCGGAGCGATGGTGCCTCCATATAACATGATCGAGGGGCGGTTCAATCTCCCCATTGCCATGATGGATCCGGGCATGTTTTTATCACAACCTGGTATGGCAACAATTGCATCGTAATATTGAGAACTGGCGTTGGTTTCTATGCTATCGGCAATCAGGTCGCGGCTTACGAGGCTGAAGCGCATTCCGTCAGTTCCCATACTGATTCCATCACTCACACCAATGGTATAAAAACGCAGCCCCAGCAGTCCTTCTACATTATTTACACTTTTCTTTACTTCGGTTGCAAAGTCATTTAAATGCATGTTACATGGATTTCCGTCCCAGCCCATGCTGACAATTCCTACCTGAGCCTTTTTAAAATCTTTTTCCTTGAAACCAATGGCATAATACATCGCTTGCGCGCCTGGTAAGGTTTCGTCCTGTGTAAGAGTTTTACTGTATTTGTTAAGTTCGTTGTCTGTTATTGTTTTGCTCATGTGTGAAATTGTAATTTTATTATTTGTTTGTGTACTGCCCCATGATGCTGTTTTCAAATAAGGATTTAAAACAGAAATCCTTATTATTTATCCGTTTACTGCCTGTAGTTTTTTCTTCTTTTCTGTAACCAGTTCTTTATATTCCTTCTGAATTTGAATTCCAATTGAATTCGTCCAATCTTTTTTGAAAGGAATTTTATCCAAAGTACTGATCCCGATTATTTCGGCAGCGGTTCCGCAAAAGAAGGCGCTGTCAGCATCATGGATTTCTTCTAATGAAATTTGTTTTTCTTCTACCGGAATATTTAATCGTTCGCAAATTTCAAAAACGGTAGCCCTGGTAATTCCCGGAAGAATATTTCCCAATTGCGGAGTTAGAAGTGTTCCGTCTTTTTCCATAAAAATATTGGCTCCGGGGGCTTCGGCTACATAGCCTTCTGCGTCTTTTAACAGCGCTTCATCAAATCCTTTTGATTTGGCTTCCTGACTGGCAAGAATTGAATTTACATAATGCCCTGTAGCTTTCGCTTCAATCTTAAATGCTTTCGGATTAGGCCTTTCAAAAGAAGAGGTCATTACATGTAATAATTTTTCGCCCAAAAAAGGCTGCATTTCCCACGCTTCAATTGCAATGAAAGATTCTGTATTAGGGCTAAAGCTCATGTTGGCCGGGGCATACACCAGGGGCCTGATATAGGCATCCTGCAAATTATTTAGTTTTAAAACTTCATAAGTTGCTTCTATCAATTCATTGCGATTCCAGTGGTAAGGCAAGTTAAGCGCTTGTGCAGAATTTTTGAGCCTTTCGAAATGCTCAGTTTCTTTAAAAATTTTAGTTTCTCCACCGGTTGTTTTGTAGGAACGGATGCCCTCAAAAACACCATATCCATAATGCAGTGTTTCGCTGTAAAGATCAATGCTGACTTCTGCAGCTTTTACGATCTTTCCGTTAAGATAAATAAATGTGTTGTTGTCGTAATACATGATTTTTGATTAAATGAGGTTAAATAAAAACCCCGCTTCTTTTGGAGGCGGGGCTATTTGAAAATATTATTTTATTAGCTTATCCTCCTCCAAAGACAGGTATAATAATGACAACGACAGTGATAATTATCACTTGAATATTCCGGATGCCATTATTGAATTTGCCTTTCAACATTTGGTGAGGATTGAAAAGCAAACTTAAACTACCTGTTAAAAAAAACAAAGAACTTTTTTTATTCCTCAAATGATCGTTGTCTGGCCCAGCGCCATATTACTGATATTTGAATTTTGAGGAATGTCATTTGAAATATAATTACTCACTAATTCACCTATTGTGGAGGTGAAATAAGAATTAACCGGGTCAATGTCTTTGGTAACAAAACCATTGCTTAAGGTCCAGTCAATTGCATCCCTTATCATTTTTGCTTCTTCGTTCAATCCAAAATGTTCCAACATCAGCGCACCTGATAAAATAGATCCTACCGGGTTGGCGATATCTTTTCCGGCAGCCTGCGGGTAAGATCCGTGAATGGGTTCAAAAAGCGCGTTTACCTCTCCGATAGAACTGGAAGGAAGCAATCCCAATGATCCGCTTATCACGCTGGCCTCGTCACTGAGTATGTCTCCAAACATGTTCTCAGTAAGGATCACATCAAATTGTTTGGGGTGCACGATCATCTGCATTGCGGCATTATCCACGAACATATAATTCACTTTTACGTCGGGGTATTTTTCAGCAATCTGCTGAATGTTTTTTCTCCACAGCCTGGATGTTTCCAATACGTTGGCCTTATCCACAAGGGTTAATTTTTTCCTCCTTTTTTGTGCCGCTGCAAAGGCAAGATGTGCAATTCTTAAAATTTCATCATTATTATAAATGCAAAGATCCGATGCTTCCGTACCCTCCTCATTCAATTCTTTTTTACCAAAATAAATTCCTCCTGTAAGTTCACGGTAGATCACAAAATCAACTCCATTTAAATATTTTTCTTTCAAAGGCGAAAGATGATGCAGTGATTTGTAAGTGGTTACCGGGCGAATGTTTGCAAATAATTGCATTCCCTTTCTCAATCTTAATAAACCTTGTTCCGGCCTCACTTTCAGGGAAGGGTTATTATCATATTTCGGAAGCCCGATGGCCCCCAGTAAAACGGCATCGCTTTTCAGGCAGAGGTCGAGTGTTTCCTGTGGCAGCGGATCCCCGGTTTTGTCAATAGCAATTCCGCCCATCAGGCAATGGGTAAAATTAAAATTATGTTGAAATTTTGATGCAACTGCATTCAATACTTTTAAGGTTTCATGGGTAACTTCCGGGCCAATGCCATCTCCGGGAATCACGGTAATATTCTTGTTCATGATAGTTCCACTCTCAATGGATTTTTTTTATTTGTTATAAATATCTTCATGCCACGGCAAGCGCAGCGGGTACGATGACTGAATAAAATCTATTTTCTTTTTTTTCCAGTTGAAAAATCTTTTTCACACATTCAGGAACATTGGATTCATCATGGCTCACATAGATCAATGTCCTGTTTTTACCTGTACAAACCTTGTCTACAAGCGAAACAAATTGCTTACTTTGTCTATCATCAAGTCCCTGGCAAGGCTCGTCTAAAACTAACAATGGAGGATTTTTTACCAAAGCTCTTGCAAGCAAGATCATTCGTTGGAGACTAGCAGAAATTGAATGTAGTGGCTTTGTTGACACATGAGAAACTTGTAAAAAATCCAGCCATTGTAGTATGCTATCGTACTGTACAGTACTTAATTTTCTAAATAATCCGATCGTATCAAAAAAGCCTGATCCGATTGCATCGAAACAGGAAACATTTTTGTCGAAGTAGGCGTGCAATTCAGGAGATATAAATCCTATCTTTTGTTTAATATCCCAGATGCTTTCCCCGCTTCCCCTTCTTTTCCCAAACAAATAAATTTCGTTGGCATAGGCCTGCGGATGATCGCCGGTGATCATACTCAGCAGCGAAGATTTTCCCGATCCATTCTTCCCTTTCAATAACCATTTTTCACCAGATGTTATCTTCCAGTTCAATCCGGTAAAAATGGTATGAGTTCCATAATTTAAATGGATATTTTTCATTTCCACTATCGTTGTAAATTGAAAGGATTGATCTTGAAGCGGCAACAATTTAATATTGTAGTTGGCCTTGTTTGAAAAATTTTCAAGGTACTTAAAAATAAAATCCTCCCTTTTCCCAAACCAGGTGAGTTTTTTATTTTTAAGAAAACCGATATGAGTAATAAAATCGGGCACAGCAAAAGTACCGGGAATCAGAATTATTTGGGTTCCCTGCCTGGCGATTTTACTTAATAATCTGTTCAATTCTTTTACGCCGCCAACATCAAGCCCGGTATAAGGAGTGTCTAAGATCAGCAAGTCAGGCGGATTTACGAGAGCCCTTGCCAATTGAAATCTTTTGTGTTCGCCACTGGACAACTGTATGAGCGGAGAATTTTTCAATTCCGCAATTCCCAGAATTGCTAAAGTAAAATCTATGGTATTTGTTCGTTCACTATCTTCGGGTAATATTTTTAATAATTCTTCATAGATGGTTGGTGCATCGTTCGAATCAAAACTGTTATATCGCTGCTGGTAATAAAAATCCGAAGTGCCGGATAAATTCTTAAAGGCATACCGTTGCTCAATCAGTTGAATTCGTGTATGCGTACCCGTTATGTCTTCTGAATTGATAACGATCTTTCCTTCAAAATGAATTTTTCCGGCAAGGGCCTTTGCCAAAGTGGTTTTGCCGCTTCCCGATCCGCCCAGTAAGGCAAAATGCTGTTTGTTACAAAGTGAAAATGAAAATCCATCAAGCACAGCGTTGTCCTGGTTTTTTACCACAAGATCTTTTACTATGATAGAAGGATTTTGCATTTGTTATTAGAATTTAAGCCATAGTTTTTTCAAAACTGGCTATTTCACCTTTAATGTTTATGAGATAATCTATGTCATCATATCCATTGAGAAGACACGTTTTTTTGTAATGATTGATTTGAAATTTTTCGGATTCTCTGGTCTTATCAATAGTTATAGTTTGATTTTCCACATCCACTGAAAGTGTGGATCCGTTTTCAAGCTCAAATATTTTGTGTAAAAATTCACCACTCACCTGCACAGGCAGAATGCCATTGTTGAGGGCATTGTTTTTAAAAATATCTGCAAAAAAACTGGAAACTACTACGTTGAAGCCATAATCCTTTATGGCCCAGGCAGCGTGTTCCCTGGAAGATCCGCATCCGAAATTTTTTTCTGCCACCAGGATAGAACCTTTGTATTCAGGCTTGTTTAAGACAAAATCTTTTTTCGGCTGAGCCTCGTCGTTATTAAAATATCTCCAATCGCGGAAAAGGTTTTTCCCAAACCCATCACGCGTTGTTGCTTTTAAAAAACGTGCCGGAATGATCTGGTCCGTATCCACATTCTCCACCCTGAGAGGAACAAATGTGCTATTTACTTTTTGTAATGATTGCATTACGATTGTTCAATTTATACTTCGAAATAAGGTTCAATTTTTTTTTATAAAACACGGATTAATTCGTTATACTAATTCTCTTATATCGCTAACCTTGCCTGTAATGGCAGCGGCTGCTGCTGTTAGCGGGCTTGCCAACAATGTCCTTGCCCCCGGCCCCTGCCTTCCTTCAAAGTTGCGGTTGCTGGTTGAAATGCAATATTCCCCTGCCGGAATCTTATCTTCGTTCATACCCAGGCAAGCGCTGCAACCGGCTTGCCTTATCTGGAATCCGGCTTCATTAAATATTTTGTCAAGCCCTTCTGCTACAATTTGTTCGCGCACCTGGTGCGAACCGGGAACGATCATCACTTTCACGTTTTCATTTTTCTTTTTTCCTTTTATAAATGAAGCTATCAGGCGATAATCTTCTATTCTTGAGTTGGTGCAGCTTCCAATAAATACATTCTGTACCGGCATTCCTTTTAAAGGTTGTCCTGCCTTCAAACCCATATATTCCAATGCTTTTATGAGATTTTTTCTATCTCCTTCATCCGCTATGCTTTCCGTTGTCGGGATGGTTCCGGTTATGGAAATACCAAGTCCCGGGTTGGTGCCGTAAGTGATCATCGGTTCAATTTCTCCGGCATTTATATTCATTTCCCTGTCAAATACGGCATCTGCATCTGAATAGAGTTTTTTCCATTCCTCCATTTTTATATCCCAATCATTTCCTTTGGGGGCAAACAGCCTGTTTTTAATATATTCAAAAGTCGTTTTATCAGGAGCTATCATTCCACCGCGTGCGCCCATCTCAATGCTCATATTGCATATCGTCATTCTTGCTTCCATAGAAAGGCCCCTTATAGTAGAGCCGGCATACTCAACAAAATAGCCGGTGGCGCCGCTTGCCGATATCTTTGAAATAATATAAAGAATGATGTCTTTGGAAAGCACTCCCTTGTTTAATTTCCCGTTGATGTTGATGCGCATCACTTTGGGCTTGTTTTGCATGATGCATTGTGAAGCAAAAACCATTTCCACTTCACTGGTTCCTATTCCGAAAGCGACTGTTCCAAATGCACCATGAGTAGAAGTGTGGCTGTCTCCGCAAACGATAGTCATTCCCGGCTGCGTGATGCCTAATTCGGGGCCGATGATGTGAACGATACCCTGAAAAGGATGACCGAGGCCATATAATTCGATGCCGTGGTTTTTACAATTTTCTGATAATTTTTGTACCTGTCTTCTGCTCAATTCTTCTTTTATCGGGAGGTGCTGATCGATGGTAGGTACGTTGTGGTCTGCGGTAGCTACCGTTTTTTCCGGCCTGTAAACTTTAAGGCCTCTCTTTTCGATGCCTGCAAAAGCCTGGGGGCTGGTCACTTCATGAATAAAATGTTTATCTATATAGATGATATCTGGCCCTTCCGGTATTGATTTTACCAGGTGCTTCTGCCATATTTTTTCAAATAATGTTTTGCCCATTTTATAAAAAAGATTTTACATAAACTTTTATCGTGCGATCAGATCCTTTTTCTGATAAGCATTAGCAAGCACAGACAGATCTTCATCTTCTACTACTTTTTTACGATCGGCAACTTTTAAAAACCGGTCATATAAAACATCTACATCACTTTTGTAGAACTGAAATCCTAATTTCTGAAAACGATAAGCCAGTGCGCTGCGGCCGCTCCTGGCAGTAAGAACAATTTTAGAACTATCCACTCCAACTTCTTCAGGGTTCATGATTTCATAGGTAAGCGAATCTTTTAAAAATCCATCCTGGTGAATGCCTGAAGAATGCGAGAAAGCATTGCTTCCTACAATAGCCTTATTAGGCTGAACAGGCATGCCCATTGTCTCGGATACCAGCCTGCTCATTGGAAATAATTTGGAGGAATCGATGTCAGTATAAAAGTTAAGAGATTTATGTTGCTTGATCACCATTACTACTTCTTCCAGCGAGGTGTTGCCGGCTCTTTCTCCCAAGCCGTTAATGGTGCATTCTATCTGCCGTGCGCCATTGATGGCTCCGTAGATAGAATTAGCCGTGGCCAGGCCAAGATCGTTGTGGCAATGGCACGAAATAATAGCTTTGTCGATATTGCTTACGTTGTTTTTTAAAAAAGCCATTTTTTCACCATACTGATGAGGAAGGCAATAGCCTGTAGTGTCAGGGATATTAACAGTGGTGGCGCCGGCCTTTATCACCGCTTCTATTACTTTTGCCAGGTATTCGTTATCGGTCCGGCCTGCATCTTCTGCGTAAAATTCAACATCATCGGTAAAATTTTTAGCCCAGGTTACGCATTGAACAGCTCTTTTTAAAATCTCTTCGCGGGTAGAATTGAATTTGCTTTTTATATGAAAATCAGAAGTGCCGATGCCGGTGTGGATACGTGGCTTCTTTGCATATTTCAAAGCTTGCGCAGCTACTTCGATGTCTTTTTGAACCGCACGCGAAAGAGCGCAAACTGTGGCATTCTTAATATTTTTTGAAATTTGTTCTACAGAATTGAAATCTCCCGGGCTTGAAATAGGGAAGCCTGCTTCGAGGACATCTACACCCAATTCTTCAAGCTTCAATGCCAACTCAATTTTTTCCGTCGTGTTTAATTTACATCCGGGAACCTGTTCACCATCTCTCAATGTGGTATCAAAAATGATAATCTTTTCCATAATATTTTTTTAAAAAGATGAATTTGCGGAAGAAAAAAACATCTACGTTCCTTCGAAATTAGAAGTTTAGTCCTTGCCTATCTAAATTAATATAAGAGTAACTTACACTTCTAAAATGTACAGCAAAGTTATGAAATGCTTTCTGGCAGCGGGTTCAGGATTAAATTTATTACGATGCCCAACAGAATAGCGGGTTTCGTATTTAACGATTTTATAATTTTAAAAAATGAAAAACCTTTCTTTTTATTTGTTTACTGTATTTTATAAAGTGTTTATTTCCTCCATATTTTGAACCCTCCTAAAAAGGATCAAAAAATTGCAGCGGTAAATTTTGGTTAATACTATCCGCTCAATTCGGTATAAATGGAATTATATGCTAATTTCAATTCACTGTATGTTATTGAAATGCTTTTTAATAACTTAATTTTAAAGAGATGCCGAACCGGTCAACAGATGCTTTATTTCAATTGATTCACTCACTTCAGAAATCGGAGAAGAGAAATTTTAAATTATATGTTAAAAGGAATTCTTCTAACAACGATCTTAAAGTGGTGCAGTTATTTGATGCCATTGATAAAATGAATACATATGATGAAAATGTTTTGATGAACAAAACGACATCCATAAAAAAACAACAGCTTCCCAACATAAAAGCGCATTTGTACCGGCAGATACTTGGAAGTCTTCGATTG
>JBIQMJ010000059.1:0-16347 GCA_044463445.1 Segetibacter koreensis | reverse complement strand
AGACGCGATAACACTCCTGTAGCCGCTTCGGCAATGAACATATATATTTTGGTCTTCCTCCAGTTGTGCGATCTGTGCGATGTCGGTCATTTCTTCCAAAGGCAAATTAATGGCGTCTTTAACATGTCCATCTGCAAATTCAGTAAATCTTCGTACATCCAACACCGTTAGACGGTCATCAAATGGGATGTCCATGGCCAGTTCATCCGCATCCACATTTATGAGGAGATCAATTTTTTCTCCTGATTTTTTCCATTGGTTAAAACCGCCTTTTAGATAGCCTTCCACATTTTCAAAACCTACGCGGGCCAGTCGTACCAGGCTTTCTTCTTCTTTTCCTTTTTCACATACCAGGAGAAGAGGTTTATCAAAAGGAAGCAGGCTGCCGGCCCATTCGGCAAATCTTCCGTCTAAGCCAATAAAAATGGAACCCGTAATAAATCCGTTCGAAAAATCATCAACATTTCTTGTGTCCAGAACAATGGCCTCAATTTCCATTCTTTTTTTAAATTCTTCCACAGAAAGCCCCTGCAGACCTTTGGCTTTGATCTCTTCAAGATTGGCATAACCCTCCTTGTTGATCCTTGCGTTCACCGGGAAATAGGCAGGCGGTTCAGGAAGGTCTTTTGTAACTGCTTTTACGAATTCTTCTTTAGACTGAGGCTGAAGCGCGTAATTCGATTGCTTTTCTTTTCCAAGTGTGCTTTGTGTTTCCGGGCCGATATTTTTTCCGCAGTTGCTTCCGGGGCCATGAGCCGGATACACAATAAGATTGTCATCCAAAGGCATTATTTTATTTTGAATGGAATCGTAAAGAATGGATGCCAGTTCTTCTTTGGAAAGATTACCACTGCTCAGATCGGGTCTTCCCACATCTCCGGCAAATAAAGTGTCGCCGGTAAAGATGCAATAAGGTTTCCCTGATTCGTCATGTAACAAATAGCAGGTAGATTCTAAAGTGTGGCCCGGAGTATGAATAGATTGTACAATAAGATTTCCAATTTTGAACTTCTCGCCGTCGTTGGCAAGATGAAATTTAAAATTGGCTTTTGTATTGGGGCCATAAATAATAGTAGCTCCTGTTTTTTTGGCCAGATCCAAATGCCCGCTTATAAAATCAGCATGAAAATGGGTTTCAAAAATATATTTTATTGTTGCGTTGTGTTCTTTGGCAATTTGAATGTAAGATTCTGTATCCCTTATCGGGTCTATGATTGCTGCTTCACCAACGCTTTCGATAAAATAAGAAGCTTCACTTAAACAGCTTGTATATATTTGTTGCAGGTACATAAGATCAGGGTTTAATGAAAAAGCCATATTTATTCAAGTTTATAAATATGGCTCAAATTTCCGGTAAAAACTCAATAATCCCTATCAGAGGAATCCGATAATTTATCCAACAAGTTCTTTCACAAACTTATTGATGTCATCGATACGTTCCTCATTGATAGTGTAAAAAATGAATTTTCCTTCACGGACAGTATTTACAATATCTGCTTTACGCAAAATAGCAAGGTGCTGGGAAGCAACAGATTGCTCAAGACGCAATTTTACATAAAGCTCCGTAACCGTAATTCTTTTATGTTCATCAATAGTTTTTAGAATTTGTTGACGAAGTTTATGATTAAGCGCTCTTAATACAAGTGCGGCCTTCTTGATTTTTAGATAGTCCATGTTCTTCAGAGCTTCACTTTCATTAGTGTGCTCCAGACGGTTGGTTTCGTGACCTTGAGCTGTGAGTGTCATGTGTAATTAGATTTTAATGATAATAAATGTTTTTCAAAAGAATTCAATTTCTCACAGCAAAGGTACGTATTGTAAATAGATATAGTTTGTAACAAAATATTAAAATAAATTTCCCTTTTAATTGATTTTGGAAGTGGTGTAAAATTCCTTAACATATAAAGGCTTTGCACTAATCACATTTTCAAAATCATTTTTTTTAAATTTATTCCATCCAAACTGTGCCAGCGATGCAGAAGAAATATCAGATAAAATATAATGCAATTCCGGCCGGCTATTTCCAAGTAAGTTCTTAAATTTTTCAGCGCCGCTACCAAAATAAAATACGGGAGGGTTTTGAGACAACTCTTCCAGAATATTTTCATTCAAAACCAGATTCGTGGGTGGTTTTATCTCTTCTAATCTGCTATCGTATACTGCGCAGAAAACTTCCATTCTTCTTGCATCAATCATCGGGCTGAACAACGCCATTTTCTCGTTATCAGGAATATTTTGAATTGCTGAAAACGCCATTAATTCTAATGAATTGTACATCATCATAGGAATTTTCAGGGCAAAACACAAACCTTTTGCTGCCGCTAATCCTACTCTGATACCTGTATAAGAACCCGGTCCGCCCGTCACGCCAATTGCTTTTATGCGGGAAACAGGAATGTCATTTTCCTGCAGGATTTTTTTAATTGCCACATGCAAAAATCCGGCATGTTCTTTTGGTTCAGAATTGACGGAAGTGCTGATGAGGCGATCTTCATCACTAATATTCAATAAAGCTTTTTCCGCTGTAGTGTGGATGTTCAAAATATAATTCATCAATAAACTCTTTCTGTTTTTTCTAAATACAATTTTTTTAAAGCAGGCGAGGGTAGGTATCGCTCTTCTTTTTCTGCTAATTTTTGCAACAAAAGATAAATGTTTTCAATCCCTATCTTTTCAGCCCATTCAAAAGGGCCATGCGGATAATTGGTTCCCAATTTCATCGCCATATCAATCTCCTCAGAGGTACTTATTTTTTCTCCTAAAGCAAAAAACGCTTCATTTATGATCATGCTGATTACTCTTGCCGATACCATTCCTGGCTCGTCTTTTACAAATACTATTTTACGGTTAAGCGCTTCGAAAATCTTATTATTCTTATTTTTTTCGCCTGAGGCCGCTTCCCACAAAGACCTTTCGAGAAATCCAGGCCATGCATTTATCCTGCCCACATTTTCATCATAACCTGAACCGGATAAGGTTTCTATAACTCTGTTAAAAAAAACGGGTTTGCCATTGAATTTTTTTATGTCAATATCTTTCTCACTCGTTAATATAAAAAATGCATCATAATTTTTTGAAGGATCAAGATCGGTGATAGCAGATGTAAAAAATACAGAAGTATCTTCAGCGGGCGGGATGGCCAATATTTCTTTTTTCTGCCTTTCATCTGCGAGTATAAAAATATACATACCTGATTTTTTGCAAAAATAGGTTTGTTAGTTGATGGAAAGTTTTGCAACTTTAAACTTTTCAAACAAATAAATATGAGTAAAACGATCATTAATAGCGCCAGAGCGCCGGAGCCAATCGGCCCCTACAGTCAGGCTGTAAAGGCAGGTGGATTTTTATTTTTATCCGGCCAGATTGCTTTGGTGCCGGGAACTACAGAAATTAAAAGCAGTAACATTCCGGAAGAAACCAGGCAGGTGATGGAAAATTTAAAATCGGTACTGGCTGAGGCAGGGATTGATTTTAGTAATGTGGTAAAAACTTCCATTTTTTTAAAAGACATGAGTTTTTTTGGCGAAGTGAATGCTGAATATGGGAAATATTTTGAGAAGGATTTTCCGGCAAGGGAAACAGTGGCAGTAAAAACTTTGCCTAAAGACGTAAATGTGGAAATCAGCATGATTGCGGTTACGCAGTGAACAGATAAACAGTAAATAAATAAAAGAGGGCTTTTTTATTTTAATACTATCATTGCTCTAAAATTAGAAACGGAAAAAGAAAATAACTTGATCAGGCAGGTAATTATTACATCAAAGGCACACCAATTTTTAACTGAATCACTTCAGAAAAAGGGATATTCAGTTCTTATTTCGGAAAAGATTACTTATGAAGAATTATTTTCAATCATTGGCCAGGCAGAGGGCTTGATCGTAACTACAAGAATGCCGATTGATAAACCCATTCTGGATAAAGCCACAAGGCTAAAATGGATTGGAAGGCTGGGAAGCGGTATGGAACTGATAGATGTGGACTATGCAGAATCCAAAGGCATCAAATGCGTGAGCAGCCCTGAAGGAAATCGTAATGCAGTGGCAGAACATGAGTTGGGTTTGTTACTAAATCTTACCAATAAGATATCTTCAAGTTTTGAAGAAATAAAAGACAGGAAATGGATAAGAGATGCCAATCGCGGAACCGAGCTGGAGGGTAAAACCATTGGCATTATTGGTTTTGGAAATACCGGCTCGGCATTTGCAAAATTGTTGGGCTGTTTTAATGTGACGGTGCTTGCGTACGATAAGTATAAATTTGGATTCAGCAGGGAATATGTGAAGGAAGCTAATTTTGAGCAGGTTTGCCGCTATTCAGATGTGATAAGCTTCCATGTACCGCTAACTCAGGAAACCCGACACATGGCAAATGAGTCTTTTTTTAATTCACTGGAGAGATATCCTTTTTTCCTTTCCACCTGCCGCGGAAAAGTGACAGACACCGCTGCTTTGATCAATGCATTAAAAAATAAAAAAGTAGCCGGCGCAGGGCTTGATGTACTGGAAAATGAAAAATTGGAAACCTATTCAAAAGAGGAAAACCAGCGTTTAAATTGGTTATTAACCCAAACCAATGTAATTTTAACTCCTCATATCGCGGGTTATTCCCATGAAGCATTTTATAAAATGGCGAAAGTGCTTTTGGAAAAATTGGGCTTGAAATAGATTGTAATCTTTCTTATATTTGTAATCATACAACGTCTTAGTCATTCTGGGACGTTGTATTTTTTTTCACATCACATATAGTTTTAAAAATTAAAACAGAGGTTATGAGCCAGGTAAATTACGTAACAAAAGATACTTTTGATCAGATGCAGGCTGAACTTCAACACATGAAATCAGTTGACAGGCCTGCGGCTTCCAGGGCTATTGGCGAGGCCCGGGAAAAGGGAGATCTTAAAGAAAATGCGGAATATGATGCAGCCAAAGAAGCACAGGGCTTGCTGGAGGCCAAAATAAAACAATTAGAGACGGTAATCTCCACTGCAAAAATTGTAGATGAAAGTACCATTGATACAAGCAGGGTTTCGATTCTTACTAAAGTGACTCTTACCAACATCGATACCAAAAAACAGGTGAGCTACCAGATCGTTTCAGAAAAAGAAGCTAACCTGAAAGAAAAAAAGATCTCTGCCAATTCGCCAATTGGCAATGGTCTATTGGGGAAATCAGTGGGCGACGTGGCTGAAATTAAAGTTCCGGCGGGGCTTATAAAATTCAGGATCGATGAAATTACCGCTTAAAAAACTGGGGCACCTGCAAAAGCGGCGAAGGATAATTTTTTAAAAAAAATAATAATGACAATTTTTAGTAAAATAATCAAAGGCGAAATTCCCTCATATAAAATAGCAGAAAATGAAAAATTTTTTGCTTTTCTAGACATAAACCCTTTGGTGGAAGGCCATACTTTGGTAATTCCCAAATTGGAAGTAGATAAATTCCTGGATATGCCTGAAGATTATCTTGCAGAAGTTTTACTTTTTGCAAAACCGATTGCAACTGCAATAGAGAAGATAATTCCCTGTAACCGCTGTGGCCTCAGCGTGGTAGGCCTTGAAGTGCCTCATGCTCATTTGCACCTGATTCCCCTGAATACTATGGACGATATAAATTTTACAAGAAAAAAACTTTCTCCAACAAAAGAAGAATTGAAAAAAACACAGGAGAAAATTTTAGCCGTCTTAAAATAAATTGGGTTCAGTAAACGAAGAAATTTCCTGTTTTCTTATTTCACTCTTCCGGGATTTTGTACTAAAAAATCTTTCCAACCATTCAACTTCTTTGAAGTAGTATTGGAAATGGAATTTCCCTGGAAATGATGGCAAACGGCCACAGCAAGCGCATCTGTGGCATCAAAATATTTAGGATTTTCTTCGAAAGCAATTAAGCGTTGAAGCATTTTTAAAACCTGCAATTTATCCGCATTCCCATTTCCGGTGATGGATTGTTTTACTTTTCTCGGAGAGTATTCTGTTACAGGAATTCCCGCCTGCATGGCAGCAGCGATAGCTACGCCTTGGGCCCGGCCTAACTTCAACATGCTTTGTACATTTTTTCCAAAAAAGGGTGCTTCAATAGCAAATTCCTGGGGGCAAAATTCTATGAGCAGATCACAAACTTTTTGATGAATGATCTTCAATCTTTCGTAAGCATCTTTTTTTGCAGACAGTTTTAGTACATCCATACTGATCAATGTCATTCCTGTTGAAGAAATTTCAATAATTCCAAAGCCCATAAACAAGGTTCCCGGGTCAATACCTAAAATGATTTTTGAATTTGTATTCAATTGAAGTTTATTTTTACCACTCTGAAGAGATTTGTAAAATAAAACAAAATCCTGGTATTACATTTCATGATCCGAAATAAAAAGCTCAAAATAATCATCAGGTATTTCATTGGACCACTTCTTGGCGCATGGTTATTTTATTCCCTGTACCAGCAAATTAAGCACCAGCCTCATCTTCATGAATCTTTATCACTTATCAAAGAAGCTCCATTTGGTGAGATGGCGTTGAAATTCTGGTTAGTGATCTTTCTTGCACTGATCAATTGGGGCATCGAAGCCCGTAAGTGGCAGGTATTGCTGAAGCCTTTGCAAAAGATTCGTTTCCTTAGAGCTTACCGCTCAGTGTTGAGTGGGCTTGCACTGTCTTTGAACACGCCAAACCGGATGGGAGAATATGGGGGAAGAATATTGTATGTAAAAGAAGGAAGCCGTTTAAAATCTATTTCACTTTCCATTGCCGGAAGTATCAGCCAACTCATCATCACTTTGCTACTCGGATGCGGAGGATTAGTTTTTCTTTTATTCTCCAGGCATTTACCGAATGGCTATGTGATGGGTTTGTCTTTTTACTGGATTAAAGTTTTACTTTTCATTTCTTCCCTCGTTACCGCAATTCTTATCTTATTTTTCTTTCGCCTTTCATGGCTGATAAAGCTGCTGGAAAAAGTACCGGGGTCACAAAAGTTTATAGAATACTTTAACGTTTTGGAGGAGTTTACTGCTAAATTATTGTTAAGGCTGCTTTCCCTTTCATTCTTTCGTTACCTTATTTTCGTCCTACAATATATATTGCTGTTGCAGGTTTTGCGGGTAGAAATATTTTGGTTTGATTGTTTCTGGATTATTAGTATCCTTTTTTTAGTGCTGGCAATCGTTCCTTCTTTTGCAATTGCAGATCTTGGTATCCGTGGAAAGTTTAGCACAGGGCTGCTAAGCCTGTACAGCATGAATACCGTAGGCATTTTAGGCACTACATTTGGTATTTGGTTCATCAATTTATTCATTCCTGCACTTGCAGGAAGTATAATGATTCTGGGAATAAAATTTATTAAAGAAAAATGATTACAGGTTTGAAAGCGATAATCTCACTTTTACTTTTGCTTTTTACTTCTGCCAAACAACAACAGTACGATCCTTTTTGTGGCATTCGCAATACGGCTTTTAAAGATGGTGAAGAAGTCACTATGAGAGTGTATTATACTACTCTTGGCTTATATGTTGGCGCGGGCGAGGCAAAATTCACAACTAATTTGGAAAGATACAATGGCGTTCTTGTTTATCATTGCGTAGGCGTGGGTAACACGTATTCCTTTTTTGATAATTTTTATAAAGTGCGCGACCGCTATGAAACTTATATTGATACGGCAACTTTGCTTCCTGTAAAATTTATCAGGAATGTGGACGAAGGCGGATCTAAAATTTATAACAATGTCACGTTTAATCATAAAGCCGGAACTGCTGTCAGCACTCATGGATTGTTTAAAGTAACATCCTGTATCCAGGATGTGATCAGTTCAGTTTATTATGCCAGGAATATTGATTTCAGTCATTATAAGCCGGGGGATAAAATTCCTTTTGACATGTTTTTGGATGACGAAATTTATCATCTGTACCTTCGGTATGAAGGGAAGGAAAATGTAAAAACCAAATATGGAAAATTCCGTGCTATTAAATTCAAACCGCTGCTTATTAAAGGAAGTATATTCGAAGGTGGCGAAAAGATGAATGTGTGGGTAAGCGATGATGCCAATCATTTGTTATTGCGTGCAGAAAGCCCCATATCAGTGGGTTCTATCAAAGTGGATATGATGAGTTATAAAAATCTGCGGTATCCTCTCACTTCATTGATCAAAAGATAAGCTTTTTATTTTTTAAGATTTTCTTCATTCTTATTTTCCCTGTTTTTCAAAATGAAAAGTATCAGAAGAGAAATGCCTGTGATGAGATAAGTAATTGACAATACCAGGTTTTCATTATGCGATAAAACTATTTTGTTAAACTGCTCCCTGATGAAAAAATGAATAATCGTAACCATACAGAGCAGGAGTATGATAAAAGCGAACTTTTTCATTCTTTTAATTTTAAAAAATATTTTCCAGCTTAAAAGTTTGTTTACTGCGTATACCCTTATCCGTTAGCTGAAGATTGCAGCATTCAATTTCCGGATCATGTTCAAAAAATAAAATAAAATCCTTTTCCAACGCTTCCTCAAGAAAGGATTTTTTCTCAACCAAAGTCTTAAGTGGCCTTGTATCGTAAGCCATCACATACGGAATGGGGATATGTGCTATGGAAGGGAAAAGGTCTGCTACATACACAATAGTTTTGTCTTTATAATTGATTTCCGGAAGCATCATGGATTCTGTATGCCCGTTTACAAACCTCAGGTTAATATTTTTGGTGAACTGAATGCCTTCTTGTTGTTCAATAAATTTTAGCTTACCACTTTCCCTGATGGGCAAAATATTTTCTTTTAAAAAGCTGGCTTTTTCTCTGTCATTGGGTTTTGTAGCCCATTGCCAGTGATTTTCATTGCTCCAGTAAGTGGCATTTTTGAATGCCGGAACCAACTGGTCGTTTATTCGTTCAATTGATCCGCCGCAATGATCAAAATGAAGATGGGTCAAAAAGACATCGGTAATATCATCTTTAGAAACTCCATGTTTGGTTAATGATTTCTCTAGGGTGTCATCTCCATTCAGATAATAATGACCAAAAAATTTTTCACTTTGTTTGTCTCCCATGCCATTATCAATAAGTATCAGCCGGCCTTCATCTTCGATCAACATACACCGCATGGCCCAGTTGCACATATTATTTTCATCAGGAGGATTTAATTTTTGCCACATACTTTTGGGCACCACTCCAAACATGGCCCCTCCATCTAATTTAAAATGTCCTGCATTTATAGAATGAATTTTCATGATCCGATTTGATTTTACCAGGCAAAACTTTATAGAGTTATTTCTGTAACAGACGGTTGTCTTTTAATTGCCTGTGCAGCGCCGAAATTAAACCAATTAAGCCAATTGTAAAAAACACCACCAGCGAAAGAACTGAATCGCGCATGGTACCGGTAATTTCTTCAATATAACCAAAAGCGGTTAATCCTATGACAATCGCAATTTTTTCGGTAACATCATAAAAACTAAAGAAAGAAGCAGTGTCAATGGTAACAGGCATCAGTTTGGAATAAGTGGATCTGCTTAAAGACTGAATGCCTCCCATCACTATCCCTACGGCGATTCCGAGGATATAGAAATGAATGGCAGTTTTCATATAATAAGCGGCTATACAGATGCACACCCAAAAGATTACTACTCCTATTAATGCCTGCAGATTTCCATATTTCCCCGAGAGACGGGCAATTAAAAATGCACCGGGAATAGCGACCAGTTGTATGATCACAATAATTACGATAAGATTCGTAGATGGAAGATGCAAGATCTTGCTCCCAAAAATAGTGGCTGCCAGCATCACCGTTTGAACCCCCATGTTGTAGAAGAAAAAAGCAAATAAAAATCTTTTCAAAACCGGCATTTGTATCATTTGAAAAAAAACTTTTTTCAATTCAATAAAACCGCCTGAAATGAAATTCCTTTTTTGGCCGAATGTTTCAGAGGGAATGCTCTTGGGCAAACGGTTAAAAGTAATTTGTGCAAATCCGATCCACCAGATTCCAACTAATAAAAATGTCCATCTGACCGCATCGCCTGCGCTATGTAAGAAAGGAATCTTATCCCAGAATACTACCAGGGCAAATCCAACTAATTGCATCAATACGCTTCCGATATATCCATAAGAAAATCCTTTGGCGCTGACCCGATCCCGGTCTTTTTCTGCAGCAATTTCCGGTAAATATGAATTGTAAAAAACAAGGCTGCTATAAAATCCAAAAGCCGCCAGCATCATACAAATAATTCCAAAATCAAAATTTTCGGGAGTAAAAAAATAAAGGCAACTACAGGCAATAGCTCCAATCGTGCAAAAAACCTGCATAAATATTTTTTTATTGCCTTTATAATCAGAGATGGAAGAAAGGATTGGCAAAGTGATGGCAACAACCAGATAAGTAAAAGCAAGTGCATAATTGTACAGTGCTGTGTTTACGTAGGTTCTGCCCCAAAAATGGACCTGGCCGTTAAAGGGAGAAGTCCTCGTCATTTCTGTATAATAAATCGGGAAAAAAGTAGTAGTGATGACCAGATTGTAAACTGAATTGGCCCAATCATACATGGCCCATCCGTTGATTACTTTTTTGGAAGCAGTCTGCATGTAAGGATGAAATAATTGTAAAAAAATAATTTACCTGAATGCCAAAGTAAAATATTTTTTTCCGAAATCGCATCCTTTTAATTTCTATTAAAAAAAATGAAAACTGCTACGAAAGCGACGAAACTTCGGTTAATTGAAATGATGTTTGAAATTGAAATAATTGTAAGATTAGTTTATCACTCCGCAGCCTATCCTTGTGCCTGCGTTGCCGGAGGGTTGCGAAACGAAATCATCCTCGCCTCCATGAACAATAATGGCTTTGTTTAAAATATTGGTTTTCGCATCCCCACCAAGAGACCATAAATCAGTTTCTAATTCCATATCGCCATTGCCATTCATATCCAGTTTTACATTACCGATATCCCCGGAATGAAAACTGCCGCTTTCCCATTTCCCATGCTCCACATTAGTTGGGTTCCAATGGCCTCCTGCGGCTTTTCCCATATCGCCACAATCACCGTTGGCATGTATGTGAACGGCAACACTTTTATTGGCTTTTTCAGGTATAGACAAATGTAATTTCATTTTTACTTTTCCACCTGGTTCAGCATTAAATTCCGCAGTGCCACTGAGAGCAGTATCTTGGAAAACCGGCTTCAAATCGGCTACAGCGTGCTCTTTCAGTGGGGCTGCTTCTGTAGCTGTTGCCGGGGTAGAACTATCGGATGGTGACACAGAGCTTTCAGTATTATTATTGCTGCTATTGCAGGAAATAATTGCAAAAAAAGTGAACAGGATAAAGCCTGTTTTTTTGAGGGTTTGTGTAAGTTGTTTCATTTTACTTTTATTTAATTGATGAAATAATTGAACACAGTGCAAACTATTTTGCTTTATAAGAAATGAATACACAAACTGTGCCTTCTTTCAAAACCACTTTAAATAAATAGAAATAATTGTTATAATATAAAACTCCAAACAGTAAACGAACTTTTAATGCAAATCTTTATTTTTGAGAGAAGGGAATGATATTGATTTTATTTTTGAATATATCCTGTAAAAATGAGGATCAATAAAATGATTCCAACAATAGTCCTGTAAATTCCCCATACTTTAAAACCGTGTTTCTTTAAAAATTCGATAAAGAATTTAATGGCTAATACAGCTACAAAAAATGCAACCACATTCCCGATCAGTAAAAGTTTTATTTCAGGGCCGGTAAATCCACCATTTGTATGATAATGTTCAAATAATTTATAGCCTGTGGCGGCTATCATGGTTGGTACAGCAAGAAAAAATGAAAATTCTGCGGCGGCGCTGCGGGTGAGTTTCTGTTGCATGCCGCCAATAATGGAAGCTGCGCTTCTGCTGACGCCCGGGATCATTGCCAGGCATTGCCAAATGCCGATGATAAAAGAATTGGTATACGAGATTTGTTTTTCAGATTCTATTTTCGGGTGGTTAAAAAAATTGTCAATAAAAATAAGCACAATTCCCCCGGCCAACATGGCCAAAGCGACTACCATAGTGCTTTCCATTAGCTCATCAATTTTTTTTGAAAATAATAATCCCAAAATGATAGCGGGAACAACGCCAATGATCAATTTAAAATAGAAGTGAAGATTATTGAAATCTAAAAATTTTTTCCGATATAAAACTACTACGGCGAGGATGGCCCCAAGCTGAATTGCCACCGTAAACATTTGCGTAAATTCATTTTCCGAAACTCCTAATAATTTTTCGGTAATGATCATGTGACCTGTGGAGGAAATAGGAATAAATTCTGTGATTCCTTCTACAATGCCGATTATTATTGATTGAACAACATTCATCTTTGATCATAAATTAAATAGTACACATAAAAAAAGCGATGAAAATTTCACCGCCAATATTTCGTTAAGATTATTTCGGTTTCTTAATGATGGCAAATATTTCGATGACCAGGCCGCCGACAATCAGAAGGGGCGCCAGCGTGATCCTTCTGAAACTATAAATCTGGTTGTCATTAAAAACATTTGGATCATGGCTTTTTCCACCTGCCATCAAAAAAAATCCAATCGTCATTACTATAAGCCCTATCAGCATCCATTTGTAATTTTCTTTTGAAAACAACACGTTGTTTTCAAAATTAGGATGAGCTGCTTCTTTGTGGGTAGAAGGTGGGGTAACTTTTTTGGCGCTCATTATTTTTATGTTGTTTGTAAGGTTAATTAATTCAAAAGTATTTTTAAAATCAATACAATTCATCGAGTTTCATTCGCAGGTATTTTAATGCAGACCTGTGTGTGCTTAACAGAGTTATACATATTCCCAAAATAAGGATCCCTGTGAAGATCAGGATCATGTTTCGGGTGTCATGCAAAACTTTTAAATAGGGAATAAATTTTTCTGAAACAGTGATAAATCCAAACATCAATGCTATAGCAATGCCGGAAGCAATGATGCCATTTACGATAGCTCTTCCATCCAGTGGCCGCGTGATAAACCATCGCGTGGCGCCCACCATCTGCATCGTTTTTATCAGGAAGCGATTGCTGTACATGGCAAGCCTGATCGTGTTATCAATAGAAACGATTACCAGGAGCGATAAAATAATTGCCACCACCAGCAAAACAATTGTAGTGGTTTTTACAAACTGGCTCACACTTGCCACTGTAGCTTTTGGGGTTTGAAATTCAGATAAGGTATGTGGGAAATTGGCTACCAGCGAATCTTCCAGGTTGGCCAGGCTGTCTTTATCGACATAGTTGGCTTTTACATAAAAGTCAATACTTTCAGGAAGAGGATTGCTGATCGCGAGCTTTTTCCAAAGAGTATCGTTTTCTTCATTGTATTTTTCAATTGCTTTTTCGCGGGTGATATATTCTACTTTCACAGCATAGGGAAGCGCTGTAATATAATTTTTTAAAGAATCTATTTGCTCGTCCGTTGCTGTTCTGTAAATGTAAGCGTGTAACTGGATGTTTTCTTTAAAATAATCACCTGTTTTTTTTATATTCAAAAATATCCAGGCTACTATTCCAAAAAGAAAAAGCACTAACGAAACTCCGATGATCGCATAAACATAAGAGGGTTTTCCGCGCTTGGTAGATGCTTTCCCGAACTGAGACATATTGATAATTGAATTTTTTTACTTCTTTTTTGGAAAGACGCAAAAATAAATGATTTTAAACAGGTTTAGTATTTTTGCGCCTTTGCAACAGGTAGCTAATGTAATTTACATCAGCCATTGAAAACAGTGAAAATAAATCAATAACATTTCTTTCACAAAAATTTAGAATGAATTCACTCAATCCTTTTATTTGACAGGAATTAAAATTGATTTTTGTAAATGATTCAAAATCAGGATTGATAATTAATATTAAAAATGGAATATAATTTTAGCGAAATAGAAAAGAAGTGGCAAAAGGCCTGGAAAGATAGCGGCATTTATCATGTCAGCAATTCAAGCCATAAGCCTAAATATTATGTGTTGGACATGTTTCCCTATCCGAGTGGCGCGGGTTTGCACGTAGGTCATCCGCTTGGATATATTGCAAGCGATATTTATGCGCGTTATAAAAGATTGAAAGGATTTAATGTATTGCATCCGATGGGTTTTGACAGTTTCGGTTTACCGGCAGAGCAGTACGCTATCGAAACCGGCCAGCATCCTGCGATCACCACTGAAAAAAATATTGCCAACTTCAAAGATCAAATGGATAAAATTGGTTTTTGTTATGACTGGAGCCGCGAAATAAAAACGAGCGATCCTGAATATTATCGCTGGACACAATGGATATTTTTACAACTTTTCAAAAGCTGGTACAATCACAAAAACAAGAAAGCAGAATCGATTGAAACATTGATCAAAGAATTGGAAGAAAACGGAACATCTAATTTACAAAATGACAATATTTATTCGTTTACTGCTGGTGAATGGAAAAGTTTTGATGAAAAAAAACAGCAGGAAATTTTAATGGATTTCCGGTTAGCATTTTCATCGTATGGAGAAGTGAACTGGTGCGAAGCTTTAGGAACAGTTTTGGCAAATGACGAAGTAGTTAATGGCGTAAGTGAGCGCGGAGGATTCCCGGTAGAAAAAAAGAAAATGCGCCAATGGTATTTACGGATTACTGATTACGCAGAGAGATTGCTGGAAGGCTTGGAAACGGTGAACTTCAGCGATGCCATGAAAGAAATGCAAAGAAACTGGATCGGCAGAAGCGAAGGCGCGGAATTGGAGTTTAGCCTCACCCCCAACCCCTCTCCCCAGGGAGAGGGGGGAAGCAACGCAGCTTCTCCAACTAAAACAAATTATCAAACTGCTGACCGAAAATATTGGCCGTTATTAAAAGATTTATCAAGAGAAAATAAAAAAGAAAAAACACCAGCCGAAGATATATTATGGCAGAGATTAAGAAACAATCAGTTAGGTTCAAAAGTCAGAAGGCAACATGTGATTGATGGATTTATCATTGACTTTGCTTTTCTGAATGAAAAATTATTAATTGAAGTTGATGGTGAATATCATAAAGATGATGAGCAAAAAAGATACGATGAACAAAGGACTGAATTTTTAAAAAATTTGGGTTATCGTGTAATAAGATTTACCAATGATGAAGTAATAAATCATTTTCAAAAGGTAATTGAAAGAGTCAGCAGTGAATTGGTTTCTCCCCTCTCCGCGAGGAGAGGGGAAGGGGGTGAGGCGAAAAAAAGCGAAGCTTTTTCCATCAAAGTCTACACCACCCGTCCCGACACCATCTTCGGCGTTGATTTTTTAGTGCTGGCACCTGAGCATGAACTGGTAGATAAAATTACAACCGAAGCACAACGGTCATCCATACACGAATATTTAGATTATGTAAAAAGCAGGAGCGACAGGGAAAGAATGTCCGAGGTAAAACAAATTACCGGGTGCTTTACCGGTTCTTATGCAACTAATCCGTTTGATGGAAAACAAATTCCCATCTGGATTGCAGAATATGTTTTGGCAGGATATGGAACGGGCGCGATCATGGCGGTGCCATGTGGCGATCAGAGAGATTTTAATTTTGCCACACATTTTAATATTCCAATCACGAATATTATCGGCAAAGATTTTAATGGAAAAGAAGCCAATCCTACCAAAGAAGCGGTTCTGCAAAATTCCGGTTTTTTAAATGGGATGATTATGAAGGATGCATTGCCGGTTGCCATTGATAAAATTGAAGAAATGGGAATCGGAAAGCGAAAAGTAAATTACCGGATGCGTGATGCGGGTTTCAGCCGCCAGCGTTATTGGGGCGAGCCGTTTCCTATCATCTGGAGTGAAGGAATTGCTGTTCCATTGGATGAAAAAGAATTGCCTTTGAAATTACCATTTGTAGAAAAATACGGCCCCGGAAAAAACGGCGAAGGCCCGTTATCTAATTTAACGGATTGGATAATTACGCCAAACGGAAAGCGTGAAACCTCTACCATGCCTGGCTATGCGGGAAGCAGCTGGTATTTTCTTCGTTACATGGATCCACACAACAATGACACTTTTGCAGATAAAAAAGCCACTGATTACTGGAACCAGGTGGATGTTTATATCGGTGGAACCGAACACGCAGTCGGGCATTTATTGTACAGCCGCTTGTGGACAAAAATTTTATACGACCTAGGTTACATCAGTTTTGATGAGCCTTATAAAAAATTGGTGAACCAGGGAATGATTCAGGGAAGTAGCAGGTTTGTTTATAGATATTTGCCAAATTATGGAGGAATTGTCAAAGCTAAAAAATCTGATTCACCACTTTATATATCAAAAAATATTGTTGATAACCTTGGCAAAGAAACTGTCTCTGAAAGTGTCAAAGATGTTATTAAAAAAATATTTTCACA
>JBIQMJ010000058.1:0-16386 GCA_044463445.1 Segetibacter koreensis | reverse complement strand
GCCGGAAGCCCCACGATGATCGACAGCTTTAAGGTGGAACAGCTTACCCATCTTATATTCAGCTTTTGCCATTTAAAAGGCGACTCGCTTTTTGTAGCCAATGCGCGCGACAGCGCTGCCATTAAAAATATGGTCAACTTAAAAAAGCGAAACCCGGGTTTAAAAGTGATGCTATCACTCGGCGGCTGGGGCGGCTGCAAAACCTGTTCGGATGTATTTGCAAGCAAAAAAGGAAGGAAAGTTTTTGCACAATCAACCAGGGATTTAAACGACTATTTCGGAACCGATGGAATAGACCTTGACTGGGAATATCCTGTAGTGGAAGGTTACCCGGGACATCCATTTAGCCTTGCCGATAAGAAAAATTTTACTGCATTGGTGAAGCAGTTAAGAAAGAAATTGGGCAAAAAGAATGAGATCAGCTTTGCTGCCGGTGGGTTTCCTTCTTATATTGATTCTGCTATTGACTGGAAAAAAGTAATGCCGTTGGTAAACAGGGTGAACCTCATGAGCTATGATCTTACCAGCGGGTTCAGTAAAATTTCCGGCCATCATACGCCCTTGTATTCTTCTCCGCAAAAAGTAGAATCAGTAGATAATGGCGTAACTAAATTAATCGCTGCCGGGGTGCCCGCCCATAAAATAGCGATAGGCGCCGCATTTTATGCAAGGATTTTCAAAACAGAAGATACCGCCAATCATGGGTTATACCGGCCTGCTCAGTTTTTTAGGGGCATTCCGTATAAGCACTTTGCGGATTTCTTTACCGGTAATCCCGGATTTACCCAATATTGGGATTCGGTCGCAAAAGCTCCCTACGCGTTTAATGCAGAACAAAATTTATTTGCAACCTATGATGATTCGGCCTCGATAAAATTAAAAACAGAATATGCGATAAAAAATCACCTGGACGGAATTATGTTTTGGCAACTGGCAGAAGATACTTTTTCAGATGGCTTACTGAATGTAATTGACGAAACTGTAAAAGAAGCAGAATAAAAATAAAAGCGGTTGCTGTTGTGGCTCACAACCGGGGGAATGGCAGTAAAAGGACATTTATTGCCTTTTTTTATTTTGCTGCATATCTGCGCCAGTATGAAAACATAACAAAAAAAGAAACTGCAAACTCAATCCCAGCAGGCGCTTACTGCAACTAAAAAAATAAACAGAATATAAAATAGGTTTCAGTATTTATCCAATGCATGATGATTTTAGGGCAATGGCTTCACCATTATATCTTTGAAAAACACCACACTTTTAGGATCGTGACCTTGTAACGCAAAGGTGCCATCTGAGATAATTCTTCCGGACTGTCCTTGTGGAGGCACAAAATCATCCGGCTGTGTCCAGTCTGTTACCACATCATTATTGATCTTTACGATTACATGCTTACCTTCTACTTTAATATATTCAGTGAACCATACATTGTCTTTAACATAAACTTTCCTGGTATCCTGAATATCATACAAGCCACCGGTTCTTTTCCAATCTGTGTGAGAGTTATTTACCTGCACCTCGAAGCCTTTGGCGGGAAAACCTTTTTCCTGGTAAGCGGTATGAAAATAGATACCTGAATTAGAACCCGGCCTGGTCATAACCCTCGCTTTAAATTCAAAATTTTTAAAGTCGTGGTTCATCACCGGCCCTACATAAAATAAATGCGAAGTTGGCCCTCCCACCCTGATACTTCCATCTTCCACTGAAAATGTTTCCGGCCTGTTGGCCTTCCAGCCATCAAGAGATTTGCCATCAAACAAACTCACCCAATCTTTGGCGCTTTTCATTTTGCGGGTATCTGAACAGGAGATTAAAGCGGGTAATACCGCAAATAATAAAATATATTTTTTCATCTGATGACTTTTTAGTTTTCAAATATAATATAATAACAATCATTGAGAATCAATAGATCGCCACGCCCCACCAGCCTCACCCGGTGATTCCCAAATACAAATTCCTCTTATTCATTGCTTTACTGCATTGGGGTTTTATCAAAAAGAAAATCATTCTGATTGCAGCAGGCACTTTTTCCCCAAAATTTTATCTCTCCTTCAAATACTTTCCCAATCCCTTTTCCTGTTACGAATTAGGGAAATACTTGATTAGAATCAGCACTTTTACCAGGCTCTATGACAATTTTGTGATAATTCTTATGGTAATTGAAAGCACATTTGCAGATTGCAAATGAGCAGAAAATCTTTACATATTATTCTTCTTCTGATCCTTGTTTCCATTGATGTTTCGGCGCAAAAACAGGACAGCGATTCCACGGCCAAACTGCTGGATGAAATAGTGGTAACGGCCACACGAACCGAAAATAAAATATCCAATATTCCTTTGCCTGTTGAAATTATTTCTGCTAAAAATATTCAGCGTTCCGGATCTCAAAAGCTGATCGATATTTTGCAAATGCAAACCGGCCTGGTGATCGCCAGCAATCCTTTGGGCGCTTCATTGCAGGGATATCCCAATCCATTTGGCGATGGAATTCAAATGCAGGGTTTGGATCCGGCTTACACCTTAATCCTTGTTGATGGCGAACCGCTGGTAGGACGCAATGCAGGAATCCTGAACCTGGGAAGAATTGCCATAGGAAATATTAAACAGATAGAAATTATTAAAGGCCCGGCCACCTGCCTTTACGGGTCTGATGCGCTGGCGGGAGTGATCAATATTATCACCGAATCGCCCGTAAATAATACTCTGCGTTTACAAACGCATTATGCTACCAATAATACTTTAGGACTAACGGCTGCTGCTTCCATTCTTCATAACCAAACTTCTTTCGAGCTATTTGCCAACCGCTACAGCAGTGATGGATACGATCTTGACAAAAATATTTATGGAAAAACCATAGATCCTTTCAGGGACTATTCAGGCAATGCCAAAGTGAAATTTCAATTCAATGAAAAAACGGATTTAACCATTTCTGCAAGATATTTTTCAGAAACACAATTTAATAATTACCTGATCTATCCCGAAGATCATCCGGAGGTAGTGAAAGGTACCACTAAAGAAACGGATGGAAGTTTGTTTGTCAGGTTGAACCAAAAAATCAACCGCAGGGTTTCGTATTTCGCTTCGGTTTATTCAACCTATTATCATAATAATGCCGCTGCTTTTTTGCAGAAAAATGATTCATTTTATGAGAGGATAGAGTTGACCGATTTTTTGTTGCGCCCTGAAGTGCAGGTAAACATTGGAAAAAATCCTTCCTCTTTATTTTCTGTTGGCGCTGGCTATAATATTGAGAAATTAAATTCTACAAGATACAGCTCAGTCAATAAGCTAAATTCAGGGTATGTGTTTGTCCAGAAACAACTTGTGTTAAATGGAAAGACCAATATTATAGCGGGAGCGCGCTATGATAAAAATTCTTTGTATCCTGCGCAACTGAGCCCTAAAATTGCAGTGGCCTATAAACCTAAACCTAACTTCATTCTGAAAGGCAGCATTGGCACGGGTTTTAAAGCGCCTGATTTCAGGCAACAGTTTTTAAATTTTTCCAATTCCCTGATTGGATATACCTTACTCGGATCACGTGAGCTGGCTCATGGATTGCAGATGCTTCAAAACACCGGTGAGATCGATCCTTCTATCGATATCCAGCCTTACCTGCATCCCGGCGATCTTTCTCCTGAAAAATCAATTGGTATCAATGCAGGGTTTGATTATACTATGAATGACCGGACTGTTTTTAAAATGAATTTTTTCAGGAACGATATCAGCAACCTGATCGAAAGCTACAATCTTCCGTTTAATAAAACCAATAATCAATCCATCTATTCTTATAAAAATCTTGACCGCGTTTTTACGGAAGGCCTGGAAGCCGCTTTCACCAATAATTTCAACAGAAATTTTTCATTGTTCGCGGGTTATCAATATCTCATTGCAAAAGACAAAGATGTATTGAAAGAAATTAAAGAAGGCAAATTGTACCAACGTGATCCGGTTACTTTCCAGACCACCTTAGTCAAAAAGTCCGAATACAAAGGCCTATACAACCGGAGCAGAAACAATGCAAATCTTCGTTTTCAATATAATAATATTTTATACAATGCCAACGCCTTCATCACTGCAAAATACAGGGGCGGCTATGGTTACAGCGGCTTGAATGGCTTTCAAAACGGAAGCGGCGTGTATGATGATGACCGCGAAACTGTAAAAGGATTTGTTCTCCTGAACACCACTGTTTCAAAAAGATTCGGACAAAAATGGGAAGCCCAGGCAGGCATTGAAAATATTTTAAACTATACTAACAAAACTTTGATGCCAAATATTTTTGGCAGAACCTATTTTATCAATTTAATTTTTAAACCCGAAAAACTAAAACAAAAATGAAAATGAAAACTATCAAATTAAGCGCATTGGCCATAGCAATATCATCGGCGGGATTGATCTCGTGTGGGAAAAAAGATACGCCCAAACCTACTACTGTTACAAAAACTGATTCTGTCCAGGCCGCATTCAGCCCCCAGGGAGATTTTACGTATTTCAGTTTTAAAAACGACGCGGTAGTGCCTGCCTCTGATTCAAATTCCACCAACTGGGATTTCGCCTTCCGCTATGTAAATATAATTGTGAACAGCCATGCAAGCGGCCCCGGGACTGCGGGCGTTATCACAGAAACAGGAGTGTATGATGATTTTAAAACCGCCCCGGAGAGCGGATACGCCTATGACACCACTTCTGTAAAAACCGCCATCAATGCGAATTATGGTGATCCCGGTGCGTGGTATTTATATGACCCGACAGTGCATAATCTCACCCCGGTTGCAGGAAAATTCTTTGTATTCAAGACAAATGATAATCATTATGTAAAAATGGAAATATTATCGGTAACTACAGATGTTCCTTTTACGAATCCTGTCCCTCCTACTTATATCTGGTATAAGTTCAGATTTACTTACCAGGCGGATGGTTCGGGAAATTTTTAAACACAAACTTGTTTTTACTTTAGGTGACACCTTGCAAAAGGTGTCGCCTCTTTTCACCTATTTGGAAATGATCATTCCCTTTAACGACCAAAGAATAGCCAGCACCTCTTTCTTAGAATCTTCATCAATTTTGTGTTCTTCCAATACTTCCATAATATCATCTATTGCATACATGTACTCAGCAGGGCTAATGTTCATTCCTTTGTGCGTGGCAGGCATGTTCCGGCCTGTATAAACAATAGGTCCGCCGCTTCCTGCACTGAAAAAATCCACAGTGTGTTTTTTGATAACCGCTAATTTTTCAGGCTGTTCTTTGTAAGGTAAAAATCTTGCACTAATTGAAGAATTATTCATGTGTGCTTCAACAACATCGTCTACTATTGAGGTGATGCCTTCAGTGCCTCCCAGGCTTTCAAAAAGAATTTTTTCCATAATCCGGTATTTAAAAAAAGTGATAGAAATGATGAACAGGATCATCCTGCGTTTACTGTTGCACAAATCTAAACGATGGAAAAAGCAGAGGCTATAATTTTTAGTTCAAATGTGCGTAATTTTAGTTCAAATGTTTTATGTTATATAAAACTTTTAAAGAGAAAATAACAACCCTATTCCAAATCTATTACTCACTTATTGGATTATTATCATTGTTATTTAGCGACAAGGGATTAAGTAGAGCCTGTTCTGCAATTTGTTGTTTAATATGAGGGTATAAAAACAATCCTATGATCAGTCCGCTTACAAGCCCGCCAATGTGTGCGGCATTGTCAATTCCACCAGCAAGCCCCATTAATAAATTATATCCTACAAATATTAAAGTGCTCGCCAGGAATGCTTTACTAAACCTTTCAGGAAAAGATTTTGTCATAAGCAAGGCAAGAAAAATTCCGTAAAGCCCAAAAATAGCTCCGGATGCACCAACACTTACTGTGGCATTGTGCATCCATAAGCTGGTAAGACTTGCAATAATTCCGGTTGCAAGGTAAAAAACTGCAAAACTTTTCTTTCCTAACCGGGGCTCAAGCACAATTCCGACAAATAATAATCCAACCATATTTGCCATTAGATGCATAAGGCCTCCATGAAGAAAAATACTAGTAAGCAATCGCCACCACTCTCCATTGGTTGTTGCCGGTTTATAATTCGCTCCCCAGGTTAAAAGATCTGCCGCTTTAAAAGACAAAAATCCAAGACCGGAAAAAACCATAATAAGGAAAATAAAAATATTAAGATCTATAATGATCGGAGTTATAAAGTAGTCTTTTTTGGGTAAAAGGAATGATAGGTTTTCTTTGACATTTGTTCCTTCTGATCTTTCTCCGGTATTAAATTTCTTTAAAGCCTCTTCATCAAATTTTGGAATTAAGATCATTAAAAGCCAAACAAAAGCGCCAATAGCGAATGATCCCAATATCCATACAAATTTTTTTCCGTTTCTTGCTTCAAATGGTTCATTCACCGGGATTAAAACGGTAGTGGAAGCGTCTGAAAAACTTGTATTATTTTTTATTGCAGAAATATATCCTTTGTGATCGTCAGTATTTCCAATTCTTTCGAGGTAAATGAATTGCCTCACATTCTTTTTGTCAAAATCTGCCTGGCTCTCTTTTGCAAATTTTTTGAATCGCTCTTCTTTCTCATTCTCGTCCAGGCGGTTGCTTATTTGTTCATTGTATTTTATTCCATACCAGGCAACACAATCTTGCGAGGAAGTATCTGCAACGGAATTAAAAATGGGTAATACCACGAATAAATTCATATTTAAATACTCATTGTGTTTGCCGCTAACATCAAAGGAATTTTGAACTCCTACATGATTTTTATCAATATAAAAATTTTTAAGGGAATAATATTTTGTAGCTTTTTGCGCCGGAAGTTGAGTAACTGTTGCGAGCTGCGTTAATTTGCCAGTCGCTGTTTCCAGGTACATTTGCGAAATAATAGTTGGGGCAATAATAGCAAATCCTGCAATAAAAATATAAAGCCCGGGAAGATCCCCTTTCTTTCTTTTTAGATTCATTAATTTAATCCGCGGTCGTAACCAAATTAAGATCGGTATCCACGGGAGCGTAAATGGTATCCAAAAATTAATGATTGATTCATTAATCGAAATGACTTCAAATTTTATGCATAAAACCCAATTCAAAAAAGTGTATCCAACAATAATACAAATTGCCAGTATTATAAATGGCTTGTAAATTAATTTTAATTTATCTCTCATAGCAGTAATAAAATATCGTTATTGTGGATTGACTAACAGGAAGCAATTTATAAGTGAAACGGTATAAAACAAAATAAATTGCGAAAATTTCGAGTTACCCATCCGGAATGACCGGCAAATTATTTATCAATGAACAAACGCTGGAAATGAATTTCCCTTGTGAATACCCTACTCAGAATTAGTTCAAAACCGCTCCATTAAATCTGTTTCATAAGCAATTTGCAGAAAAATGTATTTCAATAGTAATCTTAAAATAATCACCAATATGGAATAGGTTAGTGTTAAACTTTTAAGAATTCTTTTTATTCTCTTACTATTAATGCCGCATTGTTACTCCCTTTGTACTTTCAAACCTGATAAATTAGCGTGTACCATGAAACGCTTCACGATTGCCTTTTTTTTATTATTGTTCCTATTCACTTCCTGTCATAAAATAATAGTAAAGAGCGGCTATGCAATCACGGGACCTGGTTTAGATTCCATCCTTCTTCCCCGTCCCGATCATATCATTATTGTTGTGGAAGAAAATCATGAATACAACCAGATAGTGGGTTCTGATAACGCACCTTATATAAACGGGCTTATCAAGGAAGGGGCGCTTTTTACCAATTCACATGGTGTGGCTCACCCAAGCCAGCCTAATTACCTGGTATTATTTTCGGGGAATATACAAGGTGTAAAAAATGACAATTGTCTTCAGAACCAAACTCCTTTTACCACACCCAACCTCGGCGCTTCCTTGTTGCAAAAGGGTTTCACCTTTAAAGGCTATGCGCAGACCATGCCTTCTGAAGGTTACCTGGCTTGCCAATATAAATTAAGTGCACTTACCAATTCTTATTTATATGCCCGCAAGCATGCGCCCTGGGTAAACTGGCAAGGCAACAAGCAGAATAATTTTCCTGATTCCCTAAGTTTATCCATGAGTAAATTCCCCACTGATTATAATGAATTGCCCACTGTGTCATTTGTAGTTCCCGATATGGACCATGATATGCATAACAGCGGGAAACCGGGAGGAAATGCTGCCATTCAAAGAGGCGACACCTGGCTGAAAGATAATTTAGACAATTATATAAAATGGGCTGAGCAACATAACAGTCTTTTTATTTTGACTTTTGATGAGGATAATTTTACAAAACAAAATCGATTCCCAACCCTGTTTATTGGCCCGATGATCAAAGCCGGAAACTATTCCGAAAAAATAAACCATTACAATGTTTTTAATACGATTGAAGCATTGTACGGACTATTAACTGATAGCAGTAAAAATGCTACAGTGATTCGTGATGTTTGGAATTAATTGATTTTAATGCATCACCAATTGTTTTCCATGCCCAAATAAAAATCTTTATTATTTATGGATTTACTGATTTTTAATTTTTGATAAGGATCCATTCACATACCCAAGTGAGTGAATACTATTGAAATGGAAGTAATCACCCTGAATATTTTCATTTTCATTTGATCGTGATTGAAAATTATTTTTCCCGAAATTATAAAAAGTACTTTGAATTACAAAGTAAATGTAGATTTTTCTTCCTGGGTGGTATCGGCTACTGATTAAGGTTTATCTCCCAAAATAATCTTTTTTTAATTTTCCGGTTAATTGATCTAACTTTAATTTCGATTTCACCCACCCTCTGATCTCACTTTAAAGCTGACCTCCCATTATAGTTTTTGACTGTTCTAAATGACGTTCTCATCGTGTTGATTTTGCACCTTCAAATTGTTTTCATTCACCCTAAAATATAAAAATAATGGCAGCCATCAGAATCACAGCCAGTGACACCAGTACCGGTGATCTCACCCTCCAGGACAGCAACGGCAACTCTGCAACGACTTTCATCGCCCATCGGGGCCACGTAATTACATGGGAAATTCAGCCCAACTCAGGCGTTGGTGCACTGACCGGCTTTACGCAAAAAAATGTGAACGGTAATACAAATGTTTTTTCTTCCTATCCGTCGAAACAAGGGAATTCGGCCAACTGGCAGGGAACCGTAGATGCGAACCTGAGTCCAGCCAATTCATACACGGATACTTATGAAATTAGTTGGCAGGATGCACAAGGAAATTCTTATACTTATGATCCCTCGATTAAGGTTAACCCTATACCAGGCTTTTAGCAGTAAAGGAATTTATTTATTAATTCTTTTCCTTTCTCTTTCCGGGAATATATATTGTCAGGATCAAAAGATTGCTGATAGTCTTGCAAAGATCTATCAGAAAGATACAGTAAAAGGTGAAGCGCAGCTTGATCTGCTGAGAAACTTAGCTTTCAATGAATTGCGCAATCTCAATCTTTCTTTACAATACGCGGAAGAATTGATTCGCCTTGCAAAAGAGCAAGGCAATGGCAGGTACCTCCATGCCGGCTATTATCAGAAAGGAAATAGCGAAACGCGGCTGGGTAATCTGGATGAAGCGCTGAAGGCATATTTTAATGCGTTGGAGGTAGCAAAAAAGATAAAGCGCATCTCCACACAAGGAGCCGATTATGGAGCAATTGCGGATGTTTATGCAGAATCAAAAGATCATTCAAATGCCATGCTCTATTTTCATCAGGCCATTTCCACATTGAGAAATACGGAAGACACGATCGCACTCGCCTCCATGATTTTGAATGCCGGGGATGAGTTGAGAGAGACGGCAAATTACGATTCTGCATTGATCTATTTTAATGAATCCAAAAAGATCTTTGAAAAGAAAAATTACCTGATCGGGGTAGCATATAGCCTTGGCAACACCGGGATGGTTTATGCCGCACAGGGAAAAGATGACCTGGCTTCGCAAAATATGAATAAGGCGATTATGATCCTTCAGCAACAAGGCGATTATTATCCGATCTGTGTTTATCTTATCTCTATATCTGATATCTATACCAAAAAAGGAGATCCACAAAAAGCCCTTGAATATGCTTTACATAGTCTTGAACTGGCGAAGCAACATGGATTAAAAGAACAAATTGCCGATGCCAATCATAAGCTTTCAGAACTTTATCAACAGGCCGGCAACACCGCTGCCTCCTATCAATATTACAAAAATTACATCATTTACCGCGATAGTGTTGTCAACCTGAACACCATTCAAAAAATGGCCGACATGCGTACCAATTATGAAGTGTCGCAAAAGGAAGTGCAGGTAAATTTGTTGAAACAGCAAAAACGGAATCAATGGACAATGATGGTGGCGCTGTTCATCATTCTCGGTCTTACTATTGGAATATTAGCGCTGGTTTACCGATTCTATAAAAAGATTGCAAAAGAAGAAAAGCGCTCAGAAAATTTATTGCTCAATATTTTGCCAGCCGAAACAGCCCGCGAATTAAAACAAAATGGCAGGATCGAAGCCGTAAAATTTGAAGAAGTAACTGTCTTGTTCAGTGATTTTGTACAATTCACGTTGGAAGCTGAAAAAGTGAACCCGGAACTTCTGGTGAAAAGCATTGATTATTATTTCAAGGGATTTGATGAGATCATGCAGCGCCACAGTTTGGAAAAAATAAAAACTATTGGCGATTCGTATATGTGTGCCGGTGGTTTGCCCGTTCCGGATGCGGATCACGCCAAACATGTGATACTGGCAGCCAGGGAAATGATCACACTGGTAACAGATGCATTCCATAAGAAAGATGGTTTAAATCATTTCAAAATCAGGATCGGTGTGCATACGGGGCCGGTGGTGGCTGGAGTGGTGGGAATCAAGAAATGGCAATACGACATCTGGGGCGACACGGTAAATATTGCTTCCAGGCTCGAAGGTAATTCCCTTCCAGGCCGCGTCAATTTATCCGAAAGCACTTACCAGAAAATCAAGGATGAATTCCCCTGCGAATTCCGTGGAGAGATCAATGTAAAGAATCACGAGTCAGTAAAAATGTATTTTCTTTTATAGATTTGTTAGTGGTTCGTTGTTTTCAGTTTTGCGTTGAATAAGTTAGTTGATAACTTCTCTTATACCATTCGCCAATCTTTCCTGCCAATTTTGAAGTTCCTGAGGTGTTAGTCTTATCCAATCTGTTATTTCACCCACGATTTTCAACGGTTCTTTGCTGCGATAGGAACGTGTCGGATTTCCCGGAAATTTTTTGTCCGTAACATTTGGGTCGTTTTCAAAGCCACCGGTTGGTTCAACTAAATAAACCCTTGGTTCTCCGTTTCCTTTTGCTAATTCTGCCGCAAGTCCCGCACCGTTAATGAATGCTGTGAAATAAATATGATTCATCCTGAGTTCCGATTTATAATTAGAATTACCTCCTGCTGTAAGTAAATCGCCAATCTGCAGATCTGCTTTCGTCCCGTGATAAAATGGCCCGTTGTCAGAAGGATTGTATTTAAAAGAAATTGCCAGATTTGAATATTCTTTTGCTTTGATAGGGTCATTTAAGTCTTCGTAGCATTTGGCAATATTCAAATACAAAAAAGGAAAAGCACTTTTCACAGCGTTATCATCCACTTTTAATGCAAACTGTAAAGTAATTTCAAGCCAATTTAATTTTTCCGAAACCGTTCTTTGATGTCGGGCTACATAATGAGCTGCAAGGAATTTTTCAAAATCGTTGGTTGCTTCGTTCCAACCTTGCAGAAATAGTTTGCCGGCTTCCTCAGGCTTACCTTTTTCTTCCATGTTCATCCCTTGAAGACAGAGTTTAACAACATTGTTGAAAGGCGAGAACTCCATTGTATGTTTTTTTTGTTGTTGTTTTTAAAACATTGAGGTGTCGGTTTAAAACGATCGCTGACGGATTAGGGCTTGCTGCCGGAATTCAATAATTAAAAATAAAAATTTTGAACAATAAGCTTCGGCCAGACACTGAAAGCCACATTTCGGAAGACTTTTAATAGGTTACTCAATGTTCAGTAAAATAATGTCTGCCGTTTTTTATCCTTATTGACCATTGTTGAATCTCCGTTATCCCGGCCCAAATAACTGTGTAATCAAATAATAGATTGCCCAGGCCCCAATCAGGATATGTACGATCCAAATCCAGCCGGGAATGCTGCGCGGTACTTCGCTTCCTTCTATTAAAAATACTTTCTGGTCTCCCTTGCCATAAGCATTGATCATCATTGGAATTACCCCATCTACCACCTGGTTGTCCGCCAATCCTTCTACCGAAATATCAGGGCCGTTCCTTACTGTAAAAGGAATCTTGCGAATGCCTTCTTTCCCGTTGGGATCTTTACTCACTATCCTTAAATAGTGTTCCCCATCCACCAGTTTGCTGGTGTCCAATTCAAAATTGATCGGGGACTTAAAAGTTCCAACTGGCTGGAGGTCATCATCAATAAAAATGATGATAGAACTTGCTTCTTCCATATTCAGAAATTTAAAACTGATCTTTTAATATGATTCTCTTCCTTCTCTCCGGGGTCAACCAACCACTTAATGGTAAAATACAACACCACGATCACGATAAGGACCGTGACAATACCGGCCACGTAATCCCAGTTACTTGTGGGGCCGCTACCATGAGTAATTCCTCTTAAAACCTTTGGCTGGGCCGCTTCACAGGTAGGACATGCCCTTGAGATAATTCCTGTGAAAAGCAGAAAAAATGATACTATTATTTTTTTCATAACTACCGCTATATATTATTTTACAATTTATGCCTTATTTCTTTTTTACGGCATCCATCAGCTTTTTAATTTCATCAGGAGTCACTTTCCTGGAATTGTTGCCCCAGCTTGTTCTTTCATGATTCATGATGGCAGATATTTCCTCAGCCGACAGGTTATTAGTAGTCCCGATAGCGGGCATCGGCCCAAAGCCTTCAGAAACCCGGCCTTCATAGCCATTCATGATAATGTTCACCATCATTTGAGGATTATCATCCAGAACAATCTTACTTCCCTTCAACGGAGGGAAAGCGCCTTTTAAGCCTTCTCCATTTTCCTGATGGCAGGCCTGGCAATTAGCCACATATAATGAGGCTCCATCCAGTTCGGGTGCGGCGGCTCCGCCGCCGCCAACAGTTTGTTTGGCTTCACGTTTATACAAAAAATCTTTCGGCGCTACGCCCGTTGGCAATTTAACCTGTTTACGGGTTAAAAGATATTCTACCAGGTCCATGGCCTGCCGCGTTGCTACGATTTTTCCTTTTCTTCCGCGCATGTATTCCTCAGGTACATTCACCACTTTTTCATTTTTGGCTGGCTTTTCTTTATAAGCAAACATCCATTGGTAAGAGGGCATAATCGATTCTTTTACTACTGCCCGTGGTTGATACAAATGCAGCAATTGCCAGTCGACACTGGGCTGCCTTTCACCAATGTTAGTAAGGTCGGGGCCCGTACGTTCTGTGCCCATAAGGGTTGCCGTATTTCTCCAAAAATCAGTACGATGATTTACTGCATAGTCAGAAGCAATACTTGGCCTCGATCCCCAGGTCTTATCCATATCAATATTTCGAACCTGCTGCGTATGGCAGGCCACACATCCGTTGGCTACATAAATAGCTTTGCCCCTGGTAGCGGCTGCACTTAGCTGTTCGGCTCCGGGTAAGGGTGCATTATTTTCCTGGTTATATAAAGCAGGTATAACGGCCATCAATAAAGTGAGGCTGACAAATAATGCTATGACAGTGAGAAAAAGTTTTTTATGATTATTAAAGAATTCCATTTCGATGTTTACTTTATTGCTTTTAAAAATAAAAAGACGTTTCTTCTTTTAATGAACCTTTACAATCTCATCAGGAGAAGTGATCATCGAGATCGCTTCGGAATTAATATCCACTACTTTTTTAGGCCTGATCATTTTGTACATGTTATAGGCAAAAAATAAATGGGCTGTCCACATCAACGTACCGCCTATTGCTCGCCAAAGCCAGTAAGGAGCCATCATTGATACTGTATCAATAAATGGTTTGTTGTTGATCCAGGCAATTCCTTTTAAAGTTCCTCCGACCATTAACGGAATGGTATAAAACATCAATCCGATAAATGCCATCCAGAAATGAATACCCACTGTAAGTTGTGGGGGCTCCTGTCGCGTGATGCGGGGGATGATCGCATAAATGCCTCCCCAAAGAAAAAAAGCCACAATACCATACATGGTCAGGTGAGAATGAGCCACGGTAAAGTCTGTAAAATGCCAATATAAATTCGTTGAGCGAAATGCTTCGGCGGTGCCCTGCATAGATCCGGTGAAATAGAATATCGTTCCTATCAGGAAAAAAGGAAGAGAATAACTGGTGCTCAACTTATGCCATGAACCTTTAAATGTCATCAGGAAATTAGTAGTGCCTGACACTACAGGAATTATCATTCCCATACTTCCTACAATAGCCACAGTTTGTAAAGACCAGGGAATGGGGCTAAATACAAAATGGTGCATCCCGATTACGGTATAAAAAAATATCTGTGACCAGAAAGCCAGGATGCCCAGGCCGTAAGAATAAATAGGTTTATTCAGTTGTTGCGGCAGGTAATAATATACCAATCCCAGCGTAAGCATCATAAACCACATGCCTACACCCTGGTGCATGTAATAACCCTGCGCTATGGTTTCTCCCAGCCCGTCCTGCCAGAATGGAAGATAAGCCACCAGCGCGATTACGATCAAAAACATTACCGCTGCAACGATATACCAGTTGGACACATAGATCTCTTTGGTTTTGCGTGTAGCAATAGTTTTTAAAAAATTAATAAGTGTGAGCACAATTCCGATAGCGAATAACAACATGATGGGCCAAATGTATTCACGGTATTCTCCGCCGCCATTATTGATGCCAGCCATCAAAGCCCATGAGCCCAAAAATACGGAAGCATTGATAAGCCATAGCGTCCACCAGCCCAACTTCAGGCTGAACAGATTATTATTACCTACGCGGGGTATTACATAATAAGCCAGGCCCAACATTGCCAAAGAAGACCATCCCCAAAAAACTGCATTGGTATGAACCGGCCTTAAACGGCCAAAGCTCAGCCAGCTTACGTGGTCTGCATCCGGAGCTACAAATTTAATTCCTTCATATTCGCCTACAGTAGTACCAAACACCAGCCAGACAGTGGCGCAGATCAAAAACCAAACAACCAGTTTTGACAATTCAGGATCTACATTTGGCCGGCTGAGCGCCTTCCTTTTTTCTTCTATAAAACGAATATTGGCGCGTTCATTTATATTTTTAAGAATCCCTCTTTTGTCTTCAGGCATCAATTCACCGGCCAGTGCATTTTGCGAAATCCTGTAATCCAACACTTCTTTTCGTTTGCGCATAGCTTCTGTAACTTCTTCTTCAGGAAAGCTTTTTAAATAATTACTGATACGTTCCGCTTCTGCATATTCTTTATTAAACTTCACCCGCTTTGAAATATTTCTGACTTTGATAATCATGAGAACAATGCCAACCAATATGGGCGTAGTAATAAGAATAAGAGTAATAATAATGCCGCCGTCATTAAAAATAGAGCCTCCTCCAGGTGCGGCCGTTTGTGCCAGTACATCGTTACCCCACAAAAAAGAAAGGATCAACAGTATCAAAGCCGTTAAAGACGGTCCACCTTTTTTATTTTCAATAGTATTTTTCATTTCCCCGTGTTTTAAATAGCTGTCAATATTTTCTTCGTTAAGCTTATTAATAATCTGTTGAAGATTATTTTCTTCGTGTGAAACTTTTTTCTTTTTGATCTGGCTGATCAGGCTGGCCGTTTTAAAAGCAAGATAAATAGCGGCAAAAAAAGTAACTGCCAGCAGTAAGATTGCCAGGCTGATAACCCCTACTCCCCTGCCATCTGGTGGTTTCAGATCTGTCTGATCCTGGGCCATTGATATGAACGGCAGCAATGAAAGTGTAAAAATCAGTAGCCTGCTTTTATAAAAGGAAGAAATCATAGCATTAATTTTATCAGGCAATTTTTAATTTTTGAATATAGAATTCCAATAAAAATCTAATTCATCCGGATGCATCTTAAATTGTACCGGTTGGTGAAGAGACCAGCCGGACCGGCTGCAGCGGGCATTGCTCCTGTCGCCCAAAACGAGCACAGCAAAGTGAAAATTTGAAATGCACTCATTCATATTTATTTCCTTTTGTCACAAAAACTTGACAAACATAAGAACAATAAATGGCAAAGACAATACAATAATTTATGAATTTAGGAAATTTTAGGTCATAAAATTTTATTTCTTATTGAAGGCAGTAAACCAGCAAATAAATAGTGTTTCTATTTAAACAATCTGGAGTTTCCCCAAAAATGCCCAATAATTTCCTATAATCCTTACCAGACAATG
>JBIQMJ010000057.1:0-16512 GCA_044463445.1 Segetibacter koreensis | reverse complement strand
GGTTCACGCCACAGGGATTCTCGGGCCGCGTCATCTATCCCAACAGTATCAACCTTTCAGACCTGCTCATTAAGTTTAGTTCGACGCTTACTGATTTCTCGCTCATGTACGCCTGCCAGGAATTGGGTTGCGATGACGCGGCCACTATGCGGGTAACGGCTTATATGAACGGCAGCCTCATTGGCACGAATACAAAGACGGCAAGCAATCCGGGCACATGACCGGTAGATACACTAAGCTGCAGTTTTCCGCAAGGCTTCGACAGTGTGGTGGTTCACTATGATAAAAGACCACCTACCTGCCAGGACTATGGTACCATCTTCATGGCGGATAATATGAAGGTAATTACTGCCGGTTCTGTTCCCGTTTCATTGATGTATTTCAACTGTGAGCCCCGTGGAAATGCAGCAGAACTGGAATGGAGATCAGCAAACGAAATTAATCTCGATAGCTATGCTGTTCAGTATTCTAAGGATGGCAGTATCTTTAGAGATCTGGCAATAATAGCTGCCCAAGGTTCTAATCATAGTTATAGTTTTACTCAACAGGATGTTACCGGAACGGTTTATTATCGTTTGAAAATGTTGAGCGCTGATGGCGCATACCAATATTCGGAAATCAAAAAATTAATATACAAAACCGGCCAAGGCTTAACCATCATTCCCAACCCCTCTAATGATTATATACATATTTATTGTGACGACGCAACAGGTGTAAAAACAATTCAAATATTTTCCATTGATGGTGTTATTTTAAAGACTATTGAAAATTGTACTTCAGGGCAAAAGCTTACGGTCAGCGATCTGTCAAAAGGGATATATATCTTAAAAATCTTTTCCTTAAAAGATGGAGTATCGTCTGAAAAACTCTTCTTAAAAATGTAATGACAGGCAGGTGAAGTGCCGTTATAATAAGGGCGTATGTATAATGAATGATTTTATAACCCTCTCCAGGCAAGAGGTTGTGATCTCAACTGGCGCAGGCCTCCGCGCCTGTGACATTCCGTTACTACATCCTCATAACCGAAAAAGGAGAAAATCATTTTTATTTATTGGGCGAATCTGGCATAGTTATTCTAAATTTATAGTAGCATTTCCTAAAGTCCTTTCTCATAATTGAAAAACAGCATCCTGTTGAAACCAAAACAATACATAGGTGCTTCCATTTTTCTAAACAAACAATTATGAAAAAGATTTCCTATTGGGCAAAAAACCATAGACATGAAGCCCGCATCACAATAGTCATGTGCTATATTATTCTGAATTTTCTCGCGGTCATTACCGGCTATTTCGTTCAGCAAATGGGAATTTTGCTGCTGCCCGCATTCTTAATTGGTTGCTTTGCGATTTTTATTGCTGCCGTAATTGCCTACCCTTCCAAATACCGGAAGGGCGCGGGTTTAAGCGCTTCTGCATTTTATAATTTACAAAAAACCTGCGATTTCATTATTGCGGCATGTACCTTTTGCATGATCTTTTATCTAAGTAACCGGCCGGAGAATTTATTCCGGTTGTATCCCCAGGTTAATGCGTATGTGATCAACCATAACCCAAAAGACAATGTGGCGAAGCCCTACAAATCGATTAGTGATTTTTCCGCTTCATTAAAAGACAAGAACGGCAATACGCTGAAGTGGAAAGAACGGAAAAAGCTCTTGAAAGAACAGGTAAGGGCCATTAAAAAAAATAACGATCTTTCACAAGGCTCAAAAACGCTTCTTATCATTTTGTCCGTTCTTGTCGCACTGGGTTTGCTTTACCTTGTGGCCGGCCTGGCCTGCAGCTTATCCTGTGATGGTGCTGATGCAGCAGCGGTACTAGTAGGTGTAGGTGGAACAGCATTGATCGTTTTTCTCCTGGTACTCGTCATCAGATCAATCAACGGCAAAAAAAGAAAAAAGAAAATGGAAGCCGAAAAGCCTTTAACGAACCCCGAATGATTTGAATAGTTTTCAGGTATCAGGTATGAGGTATCTGCTGGCGCGGGCGGGGGGCCGGTGACTTGTCGTTTCTGACTTATCCTTACTGAAATTGTAACCATTACTTCACATAACCTACATCAAAATCAGGATTTTCCCCTTCCCGGTTTGAAACAAAGACTAAGATAGAGATAAGCAACCGGCTTTTATTTATTGCAACCAGTAAACCAACAAAAAGTGAAAAATTTGTTTTTGTATATTAACTTATTTTTTACCTTAACTAGTCCTTGTTTGCAACGAAGGCATACGTTGATTTTCGCCCTTCCTGGTTTGGTACGGGGACCACGTGGGTGAAGTATCAGAAAAAGATTATTGGCGGGGACGCCAACAACAGCAGAAGATGTAACTGTAAAAAGGCAATTACTTTAGAAGGTGAGCCTATTAATTTAAAAAAGGATTAAAGGATCAAAAATAATAACTGGACTCATTTAATTAATATCCTTATAAAATTTTTGGTATCTTGTTTGGTAATTTTCAAATCAATCAGGAAGTTTTTAATTTTATTTATTTCGCATAATCGAAATAGACAAGAACCAATATTATGAAGGATTCGTCAAAGAAATCTGGGATCAAAAGCCATTTCCCTAAAACCCCCACCGGCATTACCGGTTTGGATGAAATTACAGAAGGAGGCTTGCCGAAAGGGCGGCCCACCTTGATTTGCGGCGATGCCGGTAGCGGCAAAACACTTTTTTCAATAGAATTCATTGTGAAAGGTGCAACAGAATTTAATGAACCGGGAGTGTTTGTCGCTTTTGAAGAAAAAAGCGAAGAGCTTGCCCTCAATGTGGCTTCACTTGGTTTTGACCTCAACAAACTGATTGCAGAAAAAAAGGTCAAAATAGATCATATTCACATAGACCGGACTGAAATCGAAGAAACCGGCGAATACGATCTGGAAGGTTTATTCATCAGGCTGGGTTATGCCATAGACAGCATCGGTGCAAAAAGAGTGGTACTGGATACCATTGAGAATCTTTTTTCAGGACTTTCCAATCATGCGATTTTAAGAGCGGAGCTACGTCGTCTTTTTGCATGGCTGAAGGACAAAGGAGTTACCGCCGTCGTAACCGGTGAAAAAGGGGATGGAAAATTAACGAGGCAGGGACTTGAGGAATATGTTTCCGACTGTGTAATTTTATTGGACCACCGCATTCAAAACCAGGTTTCCACCCGCAGGTTAAGAGTGGTAAAATACAGGGGCTCTACCCATGGCACCAACGAATATCCTTTCCTGATCGATGCGGATGGTATTTCAGTATTGCCGGTCACTTCCCTTCATTTATCGAATTCAGTTTCCAAGGAAAGAGTGTCGTCCGGCATCCCGGCACTGGATGAAATGTTGGGTGGCAAAGGCTTTTTTAAAGGAAGCAGCATCCTCGTTTCCGGCAGCGCAGGCTCCGGGAAAACCAGTATCGCCGCCCATTTTGCGAATGCATGCTGCAGCAAAAAACAGCGCTGCCTTTTTCTTGTCTTTGAAGAATCTCCTTACCAGATCATTCGCAACATGAGATCAATCAATATAGACCTGCAAAAGTATGTGGATAGCGGTTTGTTGAAAATTCATGCTTCAAGGCCTACATTACATGGGCTTGAAATGCATTTAGTGGTCATTTACAAACTGGTAAAGCAATTCAAACCTAAAGCCGTCGTCCTTGATCCGATTACCAACCTGGTAACCGTTAGTAATTTAGGAGAGGTAAGGTCTTTTTTAATCAGGCTGATTGATTTTCTGCAAAAAGAACAGATCACCGTAATGTTTACTGCCCTTACATTTGGCGACTCTTTTCAAAGCGAAAGCACCATGGAAGTATCCTCGCTGATAGATACCTGGCTGTCGGTGCATGACATTGAATTAAATGGTGAAAGAAACCGGGGCATTTACATCATTAAGTCGCGGGGAATGAACAATTCTAACCAGGTCAGGGAATTCAGGATTACCGACAACGGTATTCAAATAGTGGAGCTGACCCTTGGGCCTAATGGAGTGCTGATTGGCTCCGCAAGGGAAGAGTACAATCTTCAACAAAAGACCGGGGAAATTTTGCGGAAAAATGCCCTCAATCTGAAAGACAAGCAGATCGAGAGTAAAAAATTAATCCTTGATTCAAAAATTGCAAAACTTCAATCCGAATTTGAACTGGCTAGGGAGGAGCTTAACCGCATCTTTATAGAAGAAGAACTGCGTAAAGAAATTATTGAAAAAAACAGGAACGAGATGATCTCCATGCGGGAAAGAAAACCCTTGAATAATAGTAAAAGAAAAAAATAAAAACCAAAATAATGAAAAGTAAAAAGTGGGAGTTAAGACTTTACGTGGCAGGAAAGACCCAAAAATCCATGACTGCTTTAAAGAATCTTCAAAAATACTGCGAAGAATATATGCCCGGAGAATATAAAATTGAAATTATTGATCTTTTAAAAACCCCCCAGCTTGCCGAAGGAGACCAGATTTTTGCAGTGCCCACACTGGTAAGAAAGGTACCTGTTCCGATACGGAAAATAATCGGTGACCTTTCCAACGAAGAAAAGGTTCTTGTTGGCTTAAATATTGTACCAGTAAAATCTGTCTGATGAAAGATCATAAATCGATTTATAAAGATTGGGAAAAATTGGAGGAAAGTGAACGTTTTAACCTTAAATTGTTTATAACCGGAGCTTCTCCAAACTCTGCAAGAGCAATTGCCAATCTGAAAGGCATTTGTGAGAAATACCTTGGTGAAAAATATGACCTGGAGATCGTTGATGTATATCAGCAGCCAATGTTGGCCAAAAAGGAACAGTTAATTGCGTTGCCTATGCTCATCAAATGTTTTCCCCTGCCAATAAAAAAATTATTCGGGGATATGTCTAATGAGAAAACCGTTCTAAAAGGTCTCGGTCTCAATACAATTTGACATGGAAAGAATGAATATCACTATTCAACAGAATGAAATAGAAATGCTCCGTCAGCAGTTGGACGAAGCCAATGCTACCATTGATGCCATTCGGGAAGGACAGGTGGATGCTTTGGTGGTTGACGATCAGAATGGCCCACGATTATTTATTTTAAAAAGTGCCGATCAAACCTACCGCCTTTTCATTGAGAAAATGATTGAAGGCGCCATTACGATGAATAAGGAAGGTGTCATTTTATATTGCAATCGCCGCTTCGCCACCATGTTGAACATTCCTTTGGAAAACATGATCGGTTCGTATTTCAAAAAATACATTCCCCCGGAATCGAAAAGATCTTTTGAAATCCTTATCTCCAAAGGATGGGAGGAAGAATCCAAGGCTGAGCTAACTTTAACTTCCGGCAAAGTCATTCCTTTCCTCGTTTCTGCCACTACCCTCGAGCTGGATGAGGGCACGGTATTAAGTCTCATCTTCACTGATCTCAGCATACAGAAAGAGACCGAAAAACAATTAAGAGAGAAGAATAAAGAACTGGCCGCCGCCAATCAACTCGCAGATAGATTGCGTAGCCAGTTAGAGCAGAGGGTAACCGAGCGAACAGAAGAATTGCTGACAAGCAGGGAGTATTTCAGGTTTTTGGCAGATAACATTCCGGTGATTATATGGACGGCTAAACCTGACGGCGATTACGATTATTTCAATACCCAATGGTACAATTATACAGGCCGCACATTTGAACAATCTGCCGGCAAGGGCTGGCAATCCGTGGAACATCCGGAAGATCTTCCCAAAGTGTTGAATGCCTGGAAACAAGCCATAGCTACCGGTGAACCTTTTAATATTGAAGTCAGAAAAAGAGGGGCAAACGACAGCTATCGTTTCTTCATGATGAAAGCCGCCCCCTTAAAAGATGATAACGGCAAAGTAATCCGTTGGTTTGGGGTTAGCGCCGATATTGACGATCAGAAAAAAGACATGGAAAAGAAGGATGAATTCATCAGTATGGCCAGTCATGAATTGAGAACCCCGGTAACCACCTTAAAGGCTTATACTGAAATCCTCCTGATGGAAGCCGAAAAAAGCACAGATAAACATAGTGAGCTGATCATGCTTCAGAAGATGGATAATCAAATTAATAAGTTAACCAACCTGATCGGCGATTTGCTGGATGTTTCCAAATCCAATTCCGGCCAGCTCAACCTGGAAATAGAAAAAATAGATTTTAATCAATTGGTGATGGAAGTGGTCAATATGATGCAATTAACGATCAAAACACATAAAATCCAATTGAAGCTTGCCAAAACCAGAATGGTTGAAGCGGACGGGAAGCGGCTCAGTCAGGTGATCACCAACCTCATTTCCAATGCAGTAAAATATTCTCCCAACGCAAATAAAATAGATATCTATACTGAAAACCTGCCCAATGAAATCAAATTGTGTGTACGCGACCAGGGCATTGGGATCCCCGCGTCTGAACAGCCAAAACTCTTCAGCCGTTTTTTCAGGGTAAGTAAAAACAATTTTCCCGGCCTCGGGCTTGGTCTTTACATCTGCAATGAAATCATTAAACGCAATTCAGGCAGGATGGAATTTATAAGTGAAGAAGGCAAAGGCTCTACGTTTTGTTTCACTTTACCGATGGCAAAATAAATTCCTCCAAGGCCGTGTTTTCTATGACAAAAACAAGTTACTTTTTCTGTAGGCTTTCTATATTTATGCACAATTTCTTGCATAATCTCGTTGGTAAAAACGATCGTCGCGTATCACAGCAAATACACGATGAATGAGCTTATTTCGCACGGCATTGAGCACACTCATTTTATTTTTTGCTTCATTAACCTTTCGTTCAAAATATGCTTTAATTTCTTTATCATTCTTTATGGCTGATAATGCACATAGGTGAACCCATGCCAGGTTTTTCCTTTCATAAAGGCAAAGCATTCTATCCCCGGCAAGTTCAAACATGACACTGCGCCATTTTCAAATTCGGCACCTACGATATCTTTTGTTTGCCACCTCAAACCGTCCCTGTAAAATTTCATCGATTTTTCCAGGTCACTTACGCCAAGCGTCAAAAGATGGATTCGTTGTTGCATTGTTTATCCTTTTATTCAAAAATAACTATTAGCGCACCAGCAGCAAGAAGGAAATCTGAAATATGAATTTACAACCTTACTTTACTTATTTTTATAGCCCTTTAAAAAGAATTCAACAGTTAATATGTTCGATTTTAGGTTACAGGTTTTTAACACCGTTGCAAAACGCCTCAACTTTACCAAGGCTGCTGAGGAGTTATTTATTACCCAGCCGGCCGTAACCAAACATATCCAGGAAATAGAAAATCATTTTAAAGTAAAACTGTTTGAACGCAACGGGACCAAAATAAAATTAACCCCTGCGGGTGAAACATTGTTACACTTCACCGACCAGCTTTTTACTGTTTACCGCAACATGGAGTTTGAACTGAATACCTTTACACAACAACATACCGGTAAATTAAGAATTGGTGCAAGCACTACTGTCGCGCAATATGTATTGCCGCCGGTGCTGGCTGCTTTCCATAGAAAGTTCAAAGACATAAAAGTTACGCTGACCATCAATAACACCGGACAAATTGAGCAGGCTTTACAAAATAAGGATATCGAGCTGGGTATTATCGAAGGGCAATCAAAAAACAATTTATTTAAGTACACAGAATTTGTAAAAGATGAACTGGCATTGGTAGCAAACATCAGTCATCCGTTGGCAAAAAAGGGTATGATTAAACCGGAAGAACTGCTAAAGATTCCACTACTTTTAAGAGAACCGGGTTCAGGCACCCTGGAAGTTCTTGCACATGCATTAAAACCTTTGGGTATAAAAATAGCACAGTTGCAAAATGAAATGCAGTTAGGCAGTACGGAGAGCATGAAGCTGTATTTATTAAATTCCAATGCGATGGCTTTTTTATCGGTTCACTCTATTTTAAAAGAATTGCAAAACAAGGAATGTTGCATCATAGACGTAAAAGGCCTGAATATTGAAAGGCATTTCTATTTCATTAAGCAGCATGGACAGGCAGAAGCACTGCCTGAGCTTTTTATGAAATTTGCCCGCCACTATAACTTCAGGTAATGAGACATTACCAATAGCAATTTCTTTGCTGCTTTAACGGGGATGACCTTTGTCTTGTCAAAAACAAAGTAATCATAATGGCAGAAACATCAACCATACCCGCTAAACCCAAAAATGAAAAGCGATTATTAGACCGGAGTATCACTACAAGGGAGGTTATATTTTTACTGGCAGTAGTATTTTGTTTGTCTCCACTTATTACCCCACCCATTGCCTTATTGATGGGACTGGTGATCGCCCAGTTTATCGGGCATCCTTACCTGCATCTGAATCATAAAGCCACCCATATTTTACTCCAGGTTTCCGTGGTAGGCCTGGGTTTTGGGATGAATGTAACCAGTGCGATGAAGGCAGGTAAGGAAGGGATTGTTTTTACTATTGTTTCTATTACAGGCACATTGATAATGGGGTTTTTAATGGGGAAGTTTTTGAAAATAGAAAAGAAAACATCTTATCTCATATCCGGCGGTACGGCTATTTGTGGAGGAAGTGCTATTGCTGCCATTTCCCCGGTAATTAAAGCAGAAGAAAAGCAAATATCCGTGGCATTAGGCACCATCTTTATTTTAAATTCAATCGCCTTGTTTCTATTTCCTGTAATCGGGAAGGCACTTAATTTATCACAAACACAATTTGGTTTGTGGTGTGCCATTGCCATACACGATACCAGCTCTGTAGTAGGTGCGGCAAGCAAATATGGCACCCAGGCTTTGGAAGTAGCCACTACGGTGAAATTAGCGAGGGCATTATGGATTATCCCGGTTGCTTTTTTATCAACGCTTATTTTTAAAAATAAGGGCGGCAAAATAAAAATCCCCTATTTCATTGGCTTTTTTGTTTTGGCAATGATCGTAAATACATATGTACCCTTTGTACAACGGTACAGCCATTACGTGACAGGCATTGCCAAAGCAGGCCTAACCTTAACGTTGTTCCTTATCGGTTGCGGATTATCCCGTAAACTTTTGCAGAGTGTGGGCTTTAAACCATTGATACAAGGTGTAGGGTTATGGGTGATTATTTCTGCCGCTGCATTATGGGCCGTAACCTCTTTAGCGCATTAAAAATATTTATTCATTCGTTGCAGAAGGTATCTCTGCCAGGTTCGCTTCCTTTCAATTCACGCCCTTTGCAACATCCCAGCAATTGTATTCTTATTATGCCCAATTATCTGCATGTGCTTATTGATTTTTCAGCTTCCTCAAAAAGTATTAATGCAATAGTGAGCAACGGGAAAAGGGTTATGGCTTACGAACTGGTGAAAAGATTACAAAAAAGTGGAAATGATGAAATGCTAAAAAAGCTTATGCAGGCAGTAGTAGCTTCGGATAAAGACAGGGGAAAGAAACACCAGGTATTTGAGAGATCATTTGATTGTAAGTTAATAACACCAAACCACTTCTTTTTGGAGAAACTAAATTATATTCACAACAATCCGTGCAGTGGAGTGTGGAGATTGGTAGAAAATCCGGTGGATTACAGATATAGTTCGGCAAAATATTACATCGGGGGAATGCAGAGCGAATACCCTATTCACAGTGAATAATTCAGCACGGCCGTGTCCTGCATATGCACAAGGCTGGGAGCAGAGACCCGGCCTGGGATAGATGTCATTTTCAACCCTTCGCAGGATTTTGGCGGATAAATTTCCTTTGATGTTTTTGTAATCTTTAATTCCTGTGTCTTCAATGTATTTCAAATAGCTGTCTGCATCTTCAGCTTTTGTGATTCCATGCCATATTCGGGTGATCATGATGTATTGTTTATTTAGATGGGTTTGCCGCCAAAAAGAAATTGTATCTTAATGAAACGTGTTCCACTTCGATTTTCTCCAGGAGTAAACCAACAAATATCCTTCATTTTTATTTTCAATCCTCAAAATCCGTAAGCGCCTGATAGGTATCAGAAAAGTTCTTTGATGGCAGTCACCGTTCTGATTGATATGGGTCATCGGAAATCATATAATAAGCTGCTTAAATTAGTTGCGAAATTCCCGAATGAAAAAGAAACGATTTGTTTATCAATAAAATTCATGATCATGAAAGGTTTTAAAATTAATATCGAAAAAGCAACAGAGGCGAATCATAATTTTCGCAAAGTAATATATACAGCCAGCCATAGTCAGCTCGTGCTGATGACGCTTAAACCAAAAGAAGAGATTGGTGTGGAGGTGCATCCGGGCAACGACCAGTTTTTTCGCATTGAGTCAGGGCATGGAAAATGTCTGATCGACGGGCATGAATATGAATTGAAGAAGGGGGATGCCATTGTAATTCCTGCAGGCGCCGAACACAATGTGATGAATACCAGCAAAACAGCAACATTGAAAATGTACACGATCTATTCTCCTGCACACCATAAAGATGGTATTGTCAGGGCTACAAAACATGAGGCTGAAACCAGGAAAGAGGAGTTTGATGGTGTAACCAGTGAAGCATTGATGGTGTAATGAAAAATTGCAAAGCTTCGTATCATATTTTCTATTTGAAAAATTTGAATACCAGCCCTTCAACTTTGGGCGACATTGTTGCCCCACAGTTGCAAACCTTAGACGATGAGTAAACCGGAGCAAATAAGTATTTCTTTTTGGGGAACAATCCGCCGGGCTGTTTACCGGGCCCGGCTTCAAATCATTGGAGTTGGAATCGTATACATTTTGTCTGTTCTCACTGGCGCCCTAATGGTTCACCAGGGCAATACGTTTGCATTGGACTATCGGGACCAACTTGTCCAAAAAGCTCAGAGCAACGATCCGGCCGCGATTGCTTATAAGGAGGGCAAATCCATGAAGGCCGCATGGTTTGATTTCGGGCGGAACCTGTTTATAGGCGCAGTTCCCCAGACGATCACGGGCCTGACTGTTATTTCACCCTACGGCTTTGCTGCCTACCGGGGCTGGGTAGGTGGCATTGTTTCGGTCAATCGCCAGCACAATAGCCGTTTTGCCGACAGGAAGCAAGCCTTATACTTCATCATCACCCTTATTCTTCAATTGATACCCTACACGTTAGCCGGCGGGATTGGGGTGAAACTCGGCATGAGCTATTTTAAAAAATATCCTGAATATCAGGATCAGAAACGTTGGCTTGGATATCCTGCCGGGGCGTTACGGGATACTGCGAGGGTTTATGTCCTCATCGTGCCTCTCTTTTGCATTGCATCCTTATGGGAGTTTCTTATTCTATGGAATTGATTCAACAAAGCAAAAGTGCAAGTCGCACCATACCGGGCGATAAAAAATTTCTTTTTTAGATATTCAATTATTTTTACCTTGAAGCGCATTTGAGTTTTCTTCAAGGAGAAAACTAACTGTGAGAATAGTTGATTTGATTTGGATTAACTACATTTTAAAATAAACGGTAAAGTTTTTCCTGGAGAGGCAGTTTATTTCGTATAATATTGACACGCTGAACATCAAACATTTTATCTATATTGACTGCTTAAACTTGCTGAATAAATAAAACGACTGCTTACATGCGCCGGAAAGATTTAAAAACTGCACGCTTGTATTAATTACCGTTGACGCCATTTGCTTTCCAATCCCATAAAATCTTCAAGATGGTAAATTGAATCTGAGCCGGAAAATAAAATGGTTCTGTCATCTACAATCATGTATTTTTTTCTTTCTTCAACAGATAGTTTTTGTAGTTCAGGAAAATATTTTAGTGGAACTATGATGATTCTTCCATCTTCTAACTTAATGGAAATTTTTCCTGGCGTATCGAAGAGTATTTTCTGGATACTCATTGTTTTATTTTTCAGAAGGCCGTCCATAATTATTTTAATTTCAAAGTTTTTATCTTTTTTCCTTCTTTTAGTTTATCAAAAGCATCCATAAAAAATTGCAGATTGTCTTTTATGATTTTTAACGCTTTATTTAAATCCGTATCAGTCAGGCTTCCTTTTTCAGCAATCTCCAAGGTCTTTAGCCAAATTTTAGCGGATCGTTGGTGGTTTCTTTTTTCTTTCGCAATGTGCATGTGCGGAGGCTCGTTCAATGCATCATATCCAAAGATAAAAAGTTAGAAATTTATAAATTGCTATTTTAGGCATCTCTGTTTACGTTAATGTTGATTGATTTGGAAACAAATTAATCCTTTTTGCTTGTTTACCGTTTAATAATACTGCTCATTTTCCGGCTGCGGTTGGCGTTTCTCCAAAACCATGCCTCTGTTCTAACCAGTACAGCAATGCAGGACACGGACGATTACACGGATTAAGGCTTTCAAAAAAACTGGGGCAACCATGTTTATAAAACAAGAGTTTGATATGTATTGGCGCATCTTTACCTCACAATTTTACAGACACATCACAGCAGAAAATTTTTTAGTTTTGAGGTTTATAAATACACAAATGCGATGATAAAGTTTGCTTATACAATTTTATATGTTCAGGACGTGACAAAGACAATTGAGTTTTACGAGAAATCTTTTGGATTTGCAAGAAAGTTCGTAACTCCCGACAATTCTTATGGTGAACTATTAACAGGCGAGACAACCCTTTCTTTTGCCACAACCACTTTGGCAAAGACAAGTCTTAAAGACGGATTTATTGAAAGCAGTTTATCGCAAAAGCCTTTTGGAATTGAAATTGGGTTTACGACAGATGATGTTGAAGCGGCAGTAAAATCTGCAGTGGATGCAGGTGCCACACTCGTTGCAGAACCAATGACAAAACCGTGGGGGCAATTAGTTGCGTATGTGAGAGACCCGGATGGTTTCCTGGTTGAGATTTGTACGCCTGTTACCTGATAATGGAGCAAACCTACAGAATAAGAATCACGATTATTTACTGCTTTACTGCCTTAGAACCGAATTTACCAGGTAAAAGATTTATAGGATATTTATTCCTGCAAACTGTTTGACAATTTGATTTAAACAAAACACAATGAAAAAAGTAGTAGCAGCGATCAATATGACTCTTGATGGATTTTGCGATCATACGGCAATGATCCCTGATGATGAAATCCATGATCATTATACCTGCCTGTTACAAAATGCAGGCACAATTCTGTTTGGCAGGATAACTTACCAGCTAATGGAATATTGGAAACCGATTGTAAAAAATCCTACCGGAAACCCATCACTGGATGAATTTGCAGTAACGATAGATAATATTTCCAAAATCGTATTTTCTCACACGCTCGATAATGTAGAATGGAAAAATGTAAGGCTGGCAGAGAAAGATCTTAAAGAAGAGGTTTTAGAATTGAAGAAATCCGGCAATGGTGAAAGTAAAGATATTTTAATTGGCAGCCGCAGCTTAATTGTATCATTAACTAAACTGAATTTAATTGACGAATATCAAATTTGTATTCTGCCGGTTATCCTGGGGAATGGATTGCCATTATTCAAAGACCTAAACCAGAGAGTAGGTCTTAAGCTCTTAAAAACGAAAACCTTTGGTTCAGGTGCACAAATTCTTTACTATGAGCCGGTAAATGAGTGACCGCCCACCAATAAAAGCCGCGGCCGCGGAAGGACGCGGCTAAAGTTAAAAAGATAGAAGTTTATAGAGTCAGAGCGTAATATGCTCTGACTCTCATACTGTTTTATTTTTTCATTTTGGATTCACCAGGCGCCTTCATATTGCCCTGCATTTGCATCATTTGTTTTGCCATTTCGTTGTCTTCGGTAAATCCCCAATGATCAACTACTTTATTATCGTTGTTAAATTTTAGTACGTCCACCCCTTTTTGATCCATACGCATTCCAGGCATTCCCATAGAGGAATCAGCGGTTGTTCCGGTCATGTGAACCAGATTAAAAACATAATCTCCATTTGCAGCACTGGAGATCACATCAAACTTGATATCTTTTATATGGTTATGAATGTCAGCGAGCATATGAAGTACGCTGTCTTTCCCTTTAATTTCCATGCCTCCGGGGCCGTCATGATCCACTATGTCATTAGCCACCATGGAATCAATCAATGAAGTGTTGCCCGTTTCAATGGCTGTGTAGGCCTTTTTGCTATTGGCGATGTTTTTTTCCTGCTGCGTGTTAGCATCACTGTTAGTTGCGGTAGTTGAAGAAGGATTGTTGCACGAAATGGCAAGTGACAGGATTGCTGCGCTGAGAATTAATCTTTTCATTTTTAATGTTTTTTGATGATAAAATAGAAATGTAATGTCACGAGGCAGCGACTTATTTTCGTGGGCAGGATTAACTTAAGGTTAAAGCTAATATTTTTATATGTATTTCCTGAACTAATTTTTTTTAAGCATATCGAAATGAAAGTTGGTCGTTGAAAGCGAGTAGTATTTATGATCATTAATTCAGGAACTCCCTGGCGCAGAAAACCTCTTTTTTGACGCTTTCAGGCTCCATTTGCCTTGCGGTTAAGCGGTACATTTGAATGGTAAACCAAAAAATAAAATTTATGCCACGTATCGATCCCCACATTAATTTCAACGGCAACGCCGAAGAAGCGTTTCATTTTTACAAATCAGTATTTGGCGGAGAATTCACACAGGTCGTGCGTTTCAAAGACCTGCAGGGAACTGAGGTTACCATCGGAGAAGATGAGGCTAATAAAATCATGCACATTGCCTTGTCTATCGGCAAAAATCTATTGATGGCTAATGATGTTCCTGAATATATGGGCAGAACCAATGAAAATGAAAACCGGTCCAAAATATCAATTACCGCAGAAAGCAAAGAAGAAGCAGAAAAACTTTTCAACGGGCTTTCTGCAGGCGGACAAATTGAAATGCCCATTACTGATAGTCCCTGGGGTTCCTATTTTGGTATGTTCAGGGACAAATATGGAATTGAATGGATGGTGAATTACGACTCCAAAAATAAAGGCCAAATTTAGACAAAGAGAAGCAGCGAACGCCTAACATCGGGCTGCGTTTCATTTTTCCGTTTGAGTTTCGATTGCTGAAAGATAACGAATAGTGGACGAAGAAATAAAGAGAATCTGTATTTTGGAATGAGGGAAATATTTGTAATTGCAAAATACAGATAGCAATTCTTTTTGTATTCTGAGGAAGGGTTGCCAACCTTTAAAAGGTTGGCAACCCTTAGACACAACATGTCCTGAGTTGCAAACACTTGCTAACTCAGGACAGCAGCCTCAACCGTCTGGATCATAAAATATATTTATTATGCATTTTGCATCTTCGGCACAACAGGGACAAGCCCGTGTTTTGTCATCACCCACTTTAATTTTTCCACGTCAGGAGGGCCGCCTGCATTTACGATTTCTGCAATCTCTTTAAAAAAGATAGGTCCGAGCAGGGCCGGGGTAATTACTGCCAGCGCTTTGGCATCTTCCTGTTTTAAATTGTTAAACCCATGAACGGCACCGCGTGGAATAAAACAAGTTTCGCCCGGGGCAATGTCTATCGCTTTACCTTCTACCGTAAAAGTCATAACACCTGCTAACCCATAAATGGTTTCGTCATAATTTTCGTGGTAATGAGGTACAGGTACCTTTGCTCCGGCCGGTACCGTAAATTCAAACATAGCCTCAGAACCATTGGTATCGGCTGCTTCCAAAAGGAAATCAATAGTAACCTGGCCCACTTTAATTGTTTCTTTTTTCATAATTGTATTTTTTTATGGCGCTAAACTACCGTGACACAACAGCAAAGTCCTTGATTTGAAATAAGAAATTATTTTTCAGTAATTTTTTTCCTGATACGGCTTAAGGTTTCCGGCGTCATGGCCAAATAAGCAGCTATCTGGTACAGTGGTATCCGTTGCAATAAATCAGGCTCCTCTTTCATAAAACGAAGATATTTTTCTTCGGGTGTTTCCACCGTAGCTTCGGCAAGCCTTTTTTTCAACATATAATTCGTATCCTGCTGTGCTCTTATAAAACCCATGGTGAAAGATTGAATATGGGTTACTGCGTATATCCAGTTCTTTTGATTGATGATTTGGAGCTTGCTGTTTTCAAGCGCCTGCAGGCATAATTCAGTGGGCTTATTATCCAGAAAACTTACCAGTTCGCTGCACCATCCGTTTTCCACTTTAAAATAAATGGTACGCTCTTCTCCATTGTTATTAACGTAATACTGTCGCAAACAACCTTGCTCTATAAAATATACATGCCTGACTATATCGCCCGAACGAAAAAGAGATTCATTTTTTTTTATTTCCAATGGCTCAAATAATTGAATAAGCCTGGCACAATCTTTATCAGAAACTTTATATACCTGTTTAAGTTGAACCAAAAGGGGAGAACTGTCCATATACGTTTAGACTAAGTTTTGATAATAATGTTTTGGAATTGCTTGCAGGCAGTATGTAACCCTTTGCCAGCCGATACCGAAGCTAAATTAATATTTTTTTAGTGCTGATGTTTATTTCTGTTGTTCAATAGCAGCCCGCCTTGTAAAGGAACTGACATGAAAAAGTGAAGATAATCTTTTTTCGTAGCAACGTCTCACGAGAGTAGACGTTGCGAATAGCGACATAGGGAGGAGGCATTGTTAACAAATAAAATTTAATGCGCGATAAATAGAGATACATACAATGTCTCTAATCAGAAAAAATTTCTTTTTTAAAATA
>JBIQMJ010000056.1:327-16536 GCA_044463445.1 Segetibacter koreensis | reverse complement strand
GAACAGACAGTAGACAGGATTAAAACCAACCTTGTTGATGCCGGAGATAAGGTAAACCGGAGTAATGACGGCCTGATCGAGCAACTCCGGAAATTTGTGGAGCAAAAAAATCTTTCAGAAAGCCGGCATATATTACGTAGCATCGAAGAGATAGAAAACCTGCTGCTGGAACACAAGGAAACGCTTAACTCCCGGGAATCTCTTTTGGAAATAGACGGGCTTTTTAAACCCATGCTTATTATGGAACGACCCTTATTCAGCCCACCGGTCAAAGTTTTTTTTGATAAAACCGATATACAGGATGGGAGGCCGGAAGCGGATACAGACCTTTTATTTGAACAGTTTTATGTAGATATAGAAACGCTCCGGAACAATATCAAACAGGCGTTGCGAAACAAGGCCCAGGTAGCACTTTCCGAACTGCTCGATTTGTATAAACCGCAAAAAGGCGTGACAGAAATTTTAGCGTATATGCAAATAGCGGCAAACGACAAAAAACACTATATAAACAGGGAATCGCAGGAAGAATTAGTCGTTGAAAATATTGAGAGTAATAAAAAATATTCAGTAAAAGCGCCGGTGATCATATTCAACAGGTAATTATGGAACAGGGATATTCAATCAGTCTTATTGCCTTACTTAAGGGTATTGTATTTGACCATCAGAAAGAAGTATGGGACAACCTCTTGCGATATGAGCCGGATGTGAAAAGATATTTCCAACCAGTGGGGCTGGAATTGTATCTCGACAAAAGTGAAGGATATGCATTCCTGAGGCAAATTCAATGGGACGAAGACACCGGACTGCCTCGTTTAGCTGAAAAACGTCCGCTCAATTTCCTTACCTCCTTATTATGTGTTGTACTTAGGAAATACCTGCTGGAGCAGGACGCACAGGGCGGATCTGTACGGTCTATCATCAGCGAACAGGAAATGATCAACCGCATAAAAGTCTTTTTGCCCGTTACTAATGATGAAGCAAAACAACAGGAAAAAATAATCAGCACCATTAACCGGGTGATTGACATTGGTTTTTTACGAAAACTGGATGACCGGGAAAAAAATTACGAAGTACACAGGATCATTAAGGGGTTTATAAATGCAGATGTGATTGACGATACGTTGAGAAAATTAAAGGAGTATGCGGAAGAAAAAAATAATGCTAATTAAATTTAGATCAAATGAGCTTTAATTTACAACATGCCAACCCTTCTATGCGTAACTTCTATCTTGCTTTTGAGATTTGGGACGCAGTGCGTCCTGAATTGAGTTGGACACATTACCGGATTTTAAGTCGAATTGATAATCAGCAACTTAGAGAACAATATATGGCCCATTCCATAGAGGGCAACTGGAATACCCGAACCCTGCAACGCAATATTGACAGCCGGTATTTGGGTAGATTACTTCAACTCCCTCAAGACGAAAAACCGGTTGAAGCAAATCAATTCATTAAAGACCCCTATATTTTTGAATTTCTTGGTTTGCCAGTAAATACCGGCTATACCTTCCGAATGAGAAGGAGCTAAAACAACTGATTGAGTCTGACAGGGTGCGATGGGAACTGGATAATAAGCAAATGGCAAAGAACCAAACTCCAAAAAAGAAGAAAGATGATTGACCTTTTTAATAACACAAATAACCTACTTGCCGGTTTTAGGCTGCAATCCCTTGAAGTGTTCAATTGGGGCACCTTTAACCAGGTATGCTGGCAAATAGCGCCCAACGGTTATAATGCTTTATTAACAGGGGATATTGGTTCAGGCAAATCTACGCTGGTTGACGCCCTCACCTGTCTCCTGGTGCCTCATAACAAAATTGTTTTTAACAAAGCAGCCGGGGCGGAAGGCAAAGAACGAAACCTGCTGAGTTATATCAAAGGTGAATACAAAAAAGAAAAAGAAGAGATTACCAAAGTCGCCAGAAAAATATATCTGCGGCCAAACGATGATACCTATACGGTAATTGTTGGAAATTTCAGAAACGAAGGCTATAATGAAGACGTTTGCCTTGCCCAGTTATTTTGGATCGGGAAAGACAGCAAGGTCGAAAAACTCCTTATCATCAGCACCGTTCCACTCACTATCAAACAACATTTTAGTCATTTTGCCGACATCAACGAACTTAGAAAAAAATTAAGGAATACAGACGGGATACAACTGTTCAATGATAATTTCACCCGGTATAGCGAGCAGTTCCGGAGGTTATTCGGAATGAATAGCGACAAAGCCATTGATCTTTTTTATCAAACCGTTTCTATGAAGTCTGTGAGCAGCCTGACCGATTTTGTGCGGGAGCAGATGCTCGAAAGAACAGATGTAAAAGAGCAGGTCGCTGCATTATTGAAGCGTTTTGAAGACTTAAAGAAAGCGCACGAGGCCGTCGTACATGCCCGTGAACAGCACCAGATATTGAAGCCATTGACAGAAGCCTGCGTGGAATATGGAAACGTAAGCCGGGAAATTGAAAATATTGAAACCATGCTCGAAATCGCTCCCGCCTGGTTTGCAGAAAAAAAGTGGGATTTGTTGCACAAAGCTATTGAACAGGCAGAAACCGATCTTGAAAAACTCACACAACAGCAACAAATTATCAGTAATGAATTGAACAGTCTTGAAAGCCGCAAACAATCCATCCTGATTGATATTGCCAATAATGGCGGTAAACGGATTGAACAAATTGGTGATGAAATAAAGCGGCATGAACAGGATAAATCGGCAAAGCGAAAGGAGTTTGATGATTACGAACACCTCGCATTACAGGCAGGACTGAAGGATGTTCAAAATGAAAAGGACTTTGATGAGAATATATACCTGGCTAATACATTAAATGAAGAGTGCCTGCGCTTCGAGGAGGAATATCGTAATCAAAGAGACAACCTGATAAGCGAATTACGAAAGCAGGAGGCAGACTACCAGGCAGAGCTGAGCGAACTTCAGTCGCTGAAAGAACGTAAAACCCAGATCCCCGCCTGGCTGGTGGGATTCAGAACCCGCCTCTGCGAAGACCTGCGCATTGATGAAGAAGACCTTCCTTTTGCGGGAGAATTATTAAAAGTGAATGAACAGGAAACAGCATGGGAAGGCGCTGTGGAAAAGTTGCTCCGTGATGCCGGCATCAGCCTGCTGGTGCCTGCCATACACTATAAAAGTGTAAGCAGGTATGTAAACGATAATCCTCTGCGAAGCGCCGACGGGCGGGGTATTAAGCTTACTTACCTGGAAGCGGATATACACAATCTTAATCGTGTTATAAAAGAACTGGATGAGGACAGCATCGTTTATAAAATAGATATTAAACCCGATACGCTTTTTTATGACTGGCTGGAAAACTATCTTAAGCGGAGCTTTGGCGATTATATAGGTACGGATGTCAATGGGCTGCAAAAAGTTCCATATGGTATTACCCGGCAGGGTTTGATAAAAAGCGGCCGCATACGTCATACAAAAGATGACAGGAAGCGGATTGATGATCGCAGAAATTATGTATTGGGCTGGAGCAATACCGAAAAAATAAAAGCGCTGGAACTTTCGGTGAATAAACTCGAATCTGCCATAGAGGATATAAGGTATAAAAAGAAGGAAGTGGAAGATGGAGAAAGAGATAACCGGAATTCCCGTATTGTTGTTGACAGGATCCTGCAATACAAGGATTTTTCCAGGATCAATTGGCAGTATCATACTGCGAAGATATATGAGCTGGAATCGGAGCGCAACCAGCTATTAAACAACAACGATTTGCTCGCCGAGTTGCAAAAGAACAAAACAGAAGTGGAACAGCAGATCAGGGATAAAAAAGAGAAAGAGAAAGGGCTTTCTGAAAACGCAGGGGGTGTGAAAAAATCTATTGCAATATATACTGAACAACTTGCGAATACAAGGAGTATAAAGGAACAAATATCTCAAAGCGCAAAAGATGAATGGTTCCCTGTATTGGGCGAAAGGTTAAAGAACATCTCACTTACTTTAAAGAATATTGACAACCGGCAGGAAGAGTTCCGCAAACAATACCAGGGAGAAAACGGGGAACTTAAGCGGTTAAGGGGCAGGCAAATGGGATTCCGGTCGTCTATTGAACGAAAAATGCGCGAGATAAAAGAACACTCAAAAGCAGAATACAGTGAAATTGCAGAAAGCATTGATGCACGGGCCGAGTACATTAAAAAGTTTGAGCAGCTTAACCGGGAAGACCTGAAACGGCATGAAGACCGGTTCAAAGAGCAACTCAATACCAATGTGATCAACAGCATTTCTGTATTTGACAATCAGTTGCAGAAACACGAAAAAGACATTAAACAAAAAATAGATACTATCAACCAGCACCTTTCGGAAATTGTGTATAATGCCGCTCAAGACACTTATATCAAGATACTGATGGATGCTACTGCCAATAAGGAAGTCCGGCTCTTTAGGGAAGAATTGAAGAAATGCTACATTCATTCCTTTAGCAGCAATAATGAGCTTTATACAGAGGAAAAATATGAACAGGTAAAAAACATACTGAATCGCTTCGCCAGTATGGACTACGCAGATAAAGAATGGACAAACACGGTAACCGATGTGCGCCAGTGGTTTGAGTTTAATGCCAGCGAACGGTTCCGCTCCGATGATAGTGAAAAGGAATTTTATGAGGGTTCGGGAGGCAAAAGCGGCGGTCAAAAGGAAAAGCTGGCTTATACTATCCTGGCAAGCGCATTGGCTTACCAGTTTGGATTACAGTTTGGCGAAAGTAAGAGCAGAAGTTTCAGGTTTGTGGTCATTGACGAAGCTTTTGGAAGAGGAAGTGATGAAAGTACAAGATATGGATTAGAGTTGTTTAAAAAGTTGGATCTTCAATTGCTTATTGTGACGCCTTTACAAAAGATCCATGTAATCGAAAGCCATGTCAATTCCTTTCATTTTGTCAGCAACCGGGAGGGCAATAATTCCGAGGTGAGCAATCTTACGAAAGAGGAATATGAAGAGAAGAAAAAGCAATTCAGTGTGATGTCTCAAAATATAGAAAACGAATGATCAGCCCGGATGAGATAAAAAAACAAGCGCTGAAATGGTGGAAGCCATTACTGCAAAGCACGATATCCGGAAATGTATTTTTCCCTAAATCAATAGACCGTATCGGGAAAATTCGACCAGGTCAGATAACGCAAAGTTTTGAAACGCTTCAGAAAGAGATCACAACGCTTTATCGTCATTCCAAAAATCAGACCGGCATTGGTTACCTGGTAAAAACAACAGAAAAGAATTTCCGGCGCACGGGCAGTCACGAATTACCGGATGCTGTTATTTTTGAAACGGTGGAAGATTATATAAGCTTCACCGGTAAAAAAAGTGAATGGAAGCTTTTTCTGCTTAATTATGAGAAAGTAATAAAAGGCATTCCTCAGTTAAAAGCGTGGGTTTTGTCGAATTGTGTGTGGCTGACAGATACGCAAATTAACTGGGACGATGTACTTAAAGTAGGCCGCTATTTCCTGGATAATCCCCGCCCCAACCTGTATCTGCGACAGTTGCCCATAGCGGTCCATACAAAATTCATTGAAGAGAATGTAACGGTTATCCAATCGCTGCTTGATTTTCTTATTCCGCATGATATTCGTAATCTTCAGCAGAGGCGATTTGCAGAACGATACTTTCTGAAATATGACGAGCCGCTCATCAGGATACGGATGCTGGATAAGCATCTGAATTGCTTCGGCAATTTCTCTGATATTAGTTTACCACTTTCAGACTTTGAAAAACTGGATTTGTCAGCAAAGAATATCCTGATCACAGAGAATAAGATGAATTTTCTCACATTACCGGCCATGCCTTCTACTATTGCTGTCTGGAGCGGCGGCGGATTTAATATCAGCTATCTCAGAAACGTTTGCTGGCTCTCAGGGATGAATATTTTATATTGGGGAGATATTGATGAGCATGGTTTTCAAATTCTCCATCAGCTTAGAAGTTACTATCCACAAGCCAAAAGTGTGCTGATGGATTACAAAACGTTTGAGCATTTTTCGGAATTTGCCGTTGTCGGGTCACGCAACAAATCTGAACAGCTTTCATTATTAAATGATGAAGAACACAAGTTTTTTAAACAATTAAAGTTGATAGATAAAAACCGGTTGGAGCAGGAAAAAATCTCTCAAGTATATGTCGAAGAACATTTAAGAAGCTTTCTGAAAACCGCCTTATAAGGACCTTGTTATTCATAAAAGAAAACAAGCGAATTACGAATAAACAATATCAGGAGCTATTTAATGTGTCAAAGCATAAGGGGCAATAAAGGGGCAATTGATACAGTAAAGGGGCAACAATGAGGCAACCAATATCTATTTAATTGATTTTTATATGATTAGAGACATGCTTTTCCATCCTATGCCGCTAAAATGTCAACCAAAAGCTTCAAATCTGCCTCCAAAAAGTTCGAATTTTGTACCAGTGGGTTCACTTTTTTTCAATAGCCCAAACGATAAAAAAGCTAAGCGTTGTTATATACTTCAATGACCGGCTCTCTTATTACAGAAGCTTCATCGGTGCAATACCAGTAAATGATATCGGCGATAGATTCAGCTTTTACCCAATTTTCAAAATGAGCGCCAGGCATACTTTCCCGGTTTTGGGGCGTGTCAATAGTGCTGGGAACTACTACACTGGCCACCACGTTTTTCCCTTTCGCCTCTGTATTCATCAATTCTGCCAAACGGAAAAGAAGTGATTTTGCCAATCCATACGCAATCACTCCCTTTCCATATTTTGAAGAAAGTCCCTGCCGCGATCCAATCAAAAAAATTCTTCCGTTGCCCTGCTTCATCATTTGGTCAAATACAGGTCGGGCTACATTATAAGCCGTTTCGAAATTCAATTGGTATTGTTTTTTTATATCGCTTGTTGTTGTATTAGAAATGGAACCCATTGCAAAACCGCCAACCGTAAGTACGGCAACATCAATATTAGAATGCTTTGTGATTGTATCCTCCACAAATTTTTGAGAGCCGGTTTCATCATTCAGATCCACAGGTATTTTCTCAAAAGACGCTGAAGGATAATCAGGAACTGGTTTATCATTATGAAAAACTGATCCGGTCACAAAAAAACCTTCTTTAATAAATTTTCTAACTACGGCGCTGCCCAGGTTTCCGGCCGCCCCGGTAATGATAGCTGTTTTCATTTATTCTAATTTTTCAATGAAAAATATTTCCGAAGTTAAATTTTTATCAGCAGTTTTTTTTGCAAATTCATTTTTAAGTAGTTTTAAAACTGCCCTTTTTTCTTATTCCCTTACATTTGGCCAATTAAAATCAAATCCAGCGATATGAACTTTGTACGAAAAATTATTCTGTTCCTTTTTTTGGGATGTTTCATTGTAACTTCAGTATTAAATGCTCAGCAGGTACAACGGCCGAAACTGGTAGTGGGAATAGCTGTTGATCAAATGCGGTGGGATTATTTATACAGGTATTATCCGCTTTATCAAAATGGAGGCTTCAAACGTTTGTTGGATGAAGGTTTCTCCTGTGAAAATACTTATATCAATTATTTGCCTTCTTACACTGCAGTAGGCCATGCCACTATATTTACGGGCTCCGTTCCTGCGATCAATGGGATTACCGGAAACAATTGGATAGATCAATTAACAGGCCGAAACTGGTATTGCACAGAAGATACTACCGAATCCACCGTCGGAAGTTCTTCCAAAGAAGGGCAAATGTCGCCACGTAATCTTTTGGTTTCTACCATAACCGATGAATTAAGATTGGCGACTAATTTTGAATCAAGAGTGGTGGGCGTTTCTTTAAAAGACAGAGCCTCCATTTTACCTGCAGGCCATACTGCAAATGGTGCTTTTTGGTTTGACGATGCCACCGGCAATTTTATTACGAGCACTTATTATATGAATCAATTGCCGGAGTGGGTAAATAATTTTAATAAAATGAATATGCCGCAAAAATTAACGGCTAACGAATGGAATACATTATTGCCGCTATCTGCTTATACACAAAGCACTGAGGATAATGTTTCCTGGGAAGGAACTTTTACAAATGAAAAATCACCTGTTTTCCCACACCAGGTATCAGCTTTGGTAAAGGAAAACAAAGGCACAATTCGCAGCACGCCTTTTGGAAATACACTAACCCTTGATTTTGCAAAAGCGGCCATAATGGGCTATGGCCTGGGAAATGGCAAGGCAACCGATTTTCTTACCATTAATTGTGCTTCCACAGATTATGTGGGGCACAAGTATGGTCCCAATTCAATTGAAGTGGAGGACGTTTATCTCAGGCTTGATAAAGACCTGGCGTCGTTATTAAATTTTTTGGATGATAAAATAGGCAAAGGGAATTATTTGTTATTTCTTACTGCGGATCATGGAGCGGCACAAGCTATTGATTTTATGAAACAACACTATTTGCCGGCTGATATTTTTAATACCAGGAGTATTGTCAGTGGATTGAATGAAAGCCTTCAAAATAAATTCGGCGTCGATAAACTTGTCGCTTCTGAAATCAATTATCATATCAGGTTTGATATAAAAAAAATTGATAGCAGCCATCTGGACTATGATAAAATAAAACAATATTCCGTGCAGTTTTTAAGAAAACAGCCGGGAATTTTATTTGCTGCTGATATCGAAAATATTGGTGCTGACCCAATTCCGGAACCATTAAAAACGATGATTATAAATGGTTATAATTCCAAAAGAAGCGGCCCGGTGATTATGATTGCAGATCCGGGCTGGTTTGCCGGTTCTTTAAAAGGGACTACGCATGGCAGTTGGAATCCTTATGATACGCATATTCCCCTGATCTTTACCGGATGGCACATTTCACATGGAAGCACTAACCGAAAAATAAATATGACCGATATATCAGCCACTGTGGCTGCACTTCTGCACATCCAGGAGCCGAACGGTTGTGTGGGAGAAGTGATCAGTGAATTGACTCCATCGTCTTCAGTCAAATAAGAGAAAATCTACAATTTTTTCCTGGCAGTCAGTGAACGAATATATAGAGAAGATTTTTATTTTGATTGTATTGCAAAATACAAAATCGTTTCGAACCGTTATAGTTGCAAACGAGGAATAGTTAGGGGAAGTCAAAGTTTTTCCAATAAAAAAACCCTGATTTTTAACCAGGGCTCTTGCGGACCGGACGGGACTCGAACCCGCGACCTCCGCCGTGACAGGGCGGCATTCTAACCAACTGAACTACCGATCCAAAATAAATAATTTGGGAGCGCGAAGATAATAAAATTTAAACTCTGCCCAACTTCCTGCGCCATTTTTTTTGTATTTTCTCTTTCAGGTCTTTGCTTAAAAAAAATAAAAATCTTCATTTTTTTCTGGTTCGATTGTTAACTGCTTTTATATACTCTTTTCCACAAGTAAACAATATCTTCGGCACTTTAATTGCTTTTCATCTTAAAATAATAATTGTAATGGAAAGAATATTTGCAATTGGCGATATTCACGGCTGTAGGAAGACTTTTGAAAAAATGCTTGTTGAAAAAATTGAAATTAAAAAAGAGGATGCCATTTATTGCATTGGAGATTATGTTGACAGAGGAGAAGACAGTAAGGGAGTGATAGATATTATTACGGAACTCAGGAACAAAGGATTTCATATTTTTACTTTAAGAGGAAATCATGAGCAAATGATGCTGGATGCAGTATCCGGGAAGAAAGCAATGAAACTTTGGCTTGATAACGGAGGAAGAACAACTTTGAAAAGTTTTGGGATAAAATCGTTAGATAATTTGCCAACTGAATACTTTTCTTTTTTAAATAAAACAGAATTTTACCTGGAAAAAGATAGATTTATTTTTGCTCATGCGGGACTGAATTTTGAGAATGAAAATCTTTTTGAAGATAAGGAAGCCATGCTGTGGGAAAGGGGGTTCTATCCGAGGCAGCCGGCATTAAAAAACAGGTTTCTTATTCATGGGCATACACCTATTCCGCTTACTTTTATTTTACAACAAACGGGAAATTGTATTAATATCGATGGCGGCTGTGTTTATAAAAATCGCCCTAATTTTGGGAACCTGGTGGCTGTAAAATTGCCGGATATGGAATTCTTATTCGAACAAAATTGTGAGTAATTCATATGGTAACGGGGATGCCTAAACGAAAAGTATAAATCAATGATATCCATTTTCAAATTTTTATTAATTTTTTCTCTTATGGCAAATTCAGAAAGACAAACCGGCGCTGACACCGGACGTCAGATTAGCCCTGTAGTAGCCGATGGCGCTAAATTGCATCTCGTTTCCAATCAATTTAAATTCACCGAAGGCCCGGCAACAGACAAAGAGGGTAATGTGTTTTTTACAGATCAGCCTGATAATAAAATATGGAAATACGATACGCAAGGAAAACTTATGGTTTTTATGGACAAAGCCGGCCGTTCCAACGGAATGTATTTTGATAACAACGGCAATCTTATTTCCTGCGCAGATGAAAAGGATCAATTATGGTCAATTGATCCAAAAGGAAAAGTTACCGTTTTGGTAAAAAATTATGAAGGTAAACTTTTGAACGGGCCAAATGATGTGTTCGTAACCAGCGAAGGAAAAATTTATTTTACAGATCCTTATTACAAGCGGGATTACTGGAGCAGAAAATCGTCTGATCTTGATGGGGAGAAAGTATACTATCTGAAAGGCATTGATGATCCTGTGGTAGTATGTGATAACTTGATAAAGCCGAATGGTATTGTGGGTACTCCGGATGGGAAATACTTGTACGTGGCTGATATAGGCGGGGACAAGACTTACCGCTTTACTATCGCTGAGGATGGAAGCCTTACAAACCAGGTTCTGTTTGCATCACAGGGGTCTGACGGAATGACGATGGATGATAAAGGAAATGTGTACCTGACGGGAAAAGGAGTTACTGTTTATGATAAGGAAGGAAAAAAGATTGAGCATATTGATGTTCCTGCTGACTGGACTGCCAACATCACTTTCGGAGGAAAAGATAGAAATGAATTGTTCATTACGGCTTCCCAAAATGTTTTTACACTAAAAATGAAAGTAAAGGGAAACCGCTAATCGGGTTAATGTTATCTGATCCTCATTTTTAATACTTCTGTGAAAGTAAAATTTTCATCTCTTTTATCGGGCATCCTGATCCACTTCCTTATTGCATAAATAAAGATCGAACCACGAACTGGCGAGACTGGCAGCTTCATTCAGAGCGCCCGGTTCTTCAAACGAATGCGAAGCGCCATTTACAATCTCAATTTTTTTATCACCTCCCAATTCGGAATAGGCTTTCTTATTCAATTCAATGCTATTATTATCCCATGCACCGGAAATAAGTAATGAAGGCACCTCTACCTGGCTTAAATTTTTTGAAAGGCTGGTCTTGCCACCGAGGCTGACAATGGCCTTAATTTTAGAGCCCAGAAAAGACGCGGCCTCAAAAGCAACGGCCGCACCGGTGCCTGTTCCCAGGAATCCAACCGGAAGGTTGTCAAACGCGAATTGCTCAATCGCTTTTTCGGTCAAACGTATCAACCTGGTTCTTAGTAGTTCTATATCCTGACTATTATTTTGATCTTTATTTTCTTCCGGCGTTAGCAAGTCGACTATTAAAGTGCTGATGTTATTTTGATTTAGCACATCTGCCACAAAATTAGTATTCGGGTTAAGATGACTACTGCCACTTTCCTGCACGAAAATCACCAATGCATCGGGATCATGAGGCTGAGATAAATTAGCTGCTACCGAAACATCTGTAAGATCCAGTTTTATTTCACTTTTGTTCATAATCTGTGATTTAAATAATTAGTATTTCAAAAAAAAAGAACAAATTCTCAGCTACAATTTTTATGCCTCAAACCAAAGAGAACCAAAGAGCTTATTCAATTTAAACTGGAATCAAAAAAGGACTAATTTGGAAATTGTAGTTCGGCAAATATTAAATTGGCAATAACTTTGGCCTTTAAAAATTCACTAAAAAATGAAAAATCATTTAATTGTTGGTTTACTGCCTTAACGTAAATTGCGCGCTTCAATCCTCCACTTATTAATCATTGAAATTGACATACGAAGAATCTATTCATTATCTCTACAACAAGCTTCCGGCTTTTAGCAGAGTCGGCCCCAAAGCCTATAAAGCCGATCTTAAAAACACACTGGCTTTGTGCGAATATTTAGGGAATCCTCAAAATAAAATTAAAACCATCCATATAGCAGGCACCAATGGTAAAGGCTCTGTAAGCCACATGCTTGCTGCTATTTTGCAGGAAAACCATTATAAAACCGGGTTGTACACTTCGCCCCACCTAAAGGATTTCAGGGAAAGAATAAAAATAAACGGGCAGATGATGGATGAATCATTCCTGGTGGATTTTGTGGAAAGAACCAAAGCCATTTCCGATGAAATAAAACCGTCTTTCTTTGAACTGACTTTCGCAATGGCCCTTGATTATTTTGCTGCGCGAAAAGTTGACGTAGCCGTTATTGAAACCGGACTTGGAGGCAGGTTAGACAGTACCAATGTCATCCGGCCTTTATTATCTGTGATTACCAATATAAGTTTTGATCACATGGATATCCTCGGTGATTCTCTTCCAAAAATAGCTTATGAAAAAGCCGGCATCATTAAAGAGAATGTGCCCGTTGTTATAGGTGAAACTTTGCAGGAAACCCAACCTGTTTTTGAAAAGAAAGCGTTCGAAATGAATGCGGCAATTTTCTTCGCGGATAAAAAATTTAAAGTAATTTCCTCTGAATATGAAACTACTTTTTTGAAATTAAAAATCCGAAATAATCAAGACCAGGAAGATCATATTTTACAACTGGATCTGAATGGTCTTTACCAGGAAAAAAATATTCTAACAGTATTGGCTGCCGTTGATATTGTAAATAAATTTTTTCCTTTGGAATATCAGAATATCATAAGTGCCTTGGCGAAAGTGAAAAAACTTACCGGTCTTTTTGGAAGATGGGAAATCATTCACCAAAAGCCAACCATCGCTCTCGATGTAGCCCATAATGAAGACGGAATAAAGCAATTGCTTTACCACATTGAAAAGTTGAAATACCATCACCTGCATATTATTTTTGGAATGGTAAAAGACAAAGACATAAAAAAAGTGCTTTACCTTTTTCCAAAAGAAGCTTCTTTTTATTTTACCAAAGCACATAATCCACGCGCTTTGCCTGAAGATGAATTGCAGAAAATGGCAAAAGAATTTGGTCTCAGCGGAGAAACCTTTCCGGATGTGAATAAGGCTATAAAAGCCGCTCTGCTCAACGCTTCTACTGATGATCTGATTGTGGTTTGCGGAAGTGTGTTTGTGATTGCCGAAGTGGAGAATAAATAATCCGAAAGAAAATTGAAATTACAACTCTCCAAGCGCCCGCAATGCATAAAAAATGCAGTTATTGTGAGTGGCCTGCACAATCTTGTTTTCAAGAAATTGTCTTTTTAATTCGGCTACAGAAATTTTTTCTAATTGCAATTCTTCACTTTCATCAAAAACAGGATCACTGGTTTTTTTACCACCCCTTGCCAGGTAGAAATGAGTAAAATTATTAAGTACGCCGGGGTTGGCCGCAATTTTGCCAACGTAGATACAGGAGGTGAATTCGTAGCCAGTCTCTTCTTTCAATTCCCGCCTCATCGCTTCCTCCCCGGTTTCACCAGCATCAATAAAACCTCCGGGGATTTCAAGGAGTACCTCCTCAATCGGATGCCTGTATTGCCTTACCATCAGGACTTCTCCTTCTTCTGTAAGCGCTACCCCACAAACCGTAAGAGGCAATTCAACTACGAAATATTCTTCTACAATTTTCCCATCCGGCATTTTGCATTTATCCTTGCGGGCAGTAAAATATTTATGCTTACTGATGTATTCTGACGATAAAATTTTCCATTTCATAATGCTATTTCATTTTACTTCCACCCCATTTTTTCTCTCAATTGCAGAATATGAGCTACATGATGACGGCCGTGCCATGCATAGGATTTTAAAATATCCCAAAGATGAAGCTCAATTTTTCTTTCCGGATGGTATATGGTGCGCTGCCAATCACTTTCTTTCATGTCTTTCATCAACTGGCACCAGCGGGCATGCAGCGCAAACAGGAGCGTTGTTGAAAGGTTTACGGGTAATTTCGAATCAGGAAGAAGCGCCCACGCTTCCTGGTCGTAAGGTTTTATTATAGGATTGATTTCAGTGAGTGCCAGTTTAAAACGAGTGTAAGCATTCATGTGGCTGTCTGCAACATGGTGAACCACTTGCTGAACTGTCCAGCCGCCTGGCCTGTATTGGGTTTGGAGCTGTGCAGCATCTAAATCCTGGATAGCCATTTCCAGTGAGGAAGGAAGCATTTGAATATCCAGAATCAGGGATTCTTTTAATTCATTATTGAATTCATTATTAAATTCTTTCTGTTCATTTTCTTTCCCGATAGGATATCGAAGGCTGTCTTCCTCTTGCATAAAAGATTTATTTATTTACAATTTCTAACAATTCTATCGTAAAGATCAGCGTGGCCCCACCCGGGATTACGCCGCCCGCGCCCCTGTCACCATAGCCCAGTTCGGAAGGAATATATAATTTCCATGTGCTGCCAACGGGCATCATTTCCAAAGCTTCGGTCCAGCCGCGTATTACGCCCGAAACAGGAATCGAAAGGGGCTGGCCTCTTTTGTAAGAATTATCAAATTCCTGTCCATCAATCAAAGTACCGATGTAGTTGGCCTTCACGGTATCTGTCGCTTTAGGAATAGCGCCTGTTCCTTTGGTTACAATTTCATATTGCATTCCATCAGGCAAGGTAATTACACCCGGCTTCTTTTTATTTTCCGCCAAAAATTTTTGACCTGCTTCCTTTGTCCCGCTTATTTTGTTTGACATAAATTCCTGTAATTTTTGTTGTATGTTCATATTGCATTCGTCTTCAGAGATGGTTAATGGTTTATTGTTGAAAACATCGTTAAATGCTTTTTTTACATATTCAGTATTTATTTCTTCGACTCCCTGTGTTTTATAATATTCTGCTACCTGCACTCCAATGGCATAACTGAGGCTGTCGGTTCCATTCATTGGCCCGGGAGCTTTGCTAACAGTAGGAGAGGGCTTTGTAGGTTTTTGGGATTGAGCGAATGTGTTTGAAAAAGGTAATAACAACAGAAGAAAAATAGCTTTCATTTGATTTTATTTTTGGCCGGTTTATTTTTAAAAAACAGAGCGCAAATATAGATTAATCCTCTCTGAAATCTTTTCCTGTAAGGTTAATAAATACATCTTCAAGATTTGCAGCTTTGGTTTCCTTTGGACGCTCAAAACCAGAATCGACCAGGTCATCAATTAATTTATCGGGGCTTTCAATAGCGATAATTTTTCCCTCATCCATGATGGCTACACGGTCGCATAATACTTCCGCTTCATCCATGTAATGGGTGGTAATGATAATGGTGGTTCCCTGATTCCTGATTTTTTGTATCAGTTCCCATAAGTTTCTTCGCGCCTGTGGGTCAAGTCCTGTGGTGGGCTCATCCAGGAAAATGATCTTTGGATTATTGATCAAAGTGGTGGCAATGGAAAAACGCTGCTTTTGCCCGCCGCTCATTTCTTTGTATTTGTTTTTTGCCTTATCCTTGAGATTCACCATTTCAAGCAATTTATCTGAATCCACTTTAGTATTATATAATCCGGAAAAAAGGTCAATCAGTTCCAGTAAATTTAAACCCGGATAGAAACCTGAAGTTTGCAATTGTACCCCAATGATCTTTTTGATTTGAGAAGCCTCATGATCAAGATCCAAACCATCCACAATAATTTTGCCTGAAGATTTGTCCCGAAGAGTTTCTATGATTTCGAGCGTGGTGGATTTGCCTGCGCCATTAGGGCCAAGCAATCCGAATATTTCTCCTTCATACACATCAAAGGAGATTCCTTTAACGGCTTCAAATTTTCCATAGTTTTTTTTCAGGTCTTTTACTGAAATTATTTTATTCATTTAATTTTTTTTATACTCCATACTGAATGCTAAAGGTAAAAGTTTATGATAGCATTGTAGCGGGCAAAAGTAGGGCAATTAATTTTTATCATTCAACCTGTGGCCATTTATAATAGCTAATAGCAACCACTTTCCCGGATTACAGTAAGCCAATAAATAAACCAAAATCTTATTTCATTTTATTAAAAATTTTATTTGTTTATTTGTTACTTAACTCAGTTTAATTTACGTGTAAGCCTTACCGTGAT
>JBIQMJ010000056.1:0-317 GCA_044463445.1 Segetibacter koreensis | reverse complement strand
AAGAAACCGGTTAATGGCAATCAGCTATCCTAACGTACAACACTGATATACGACATTATACTTGTACACCTAAAAAAATCCCTTCACATTTCTGCAAAGGGATTCAACTTAAACATCTATAAAGTGAAAACAAACGATATGTATTAATAGCCCATATCACCCATTCCACCGCCCATTCCGCCACCCATTGGAGGCATTCCTGGTTTTTCTTTTTCTGGTTTGTCAGAGATCACACATTCTGTGGTCAATAGCATTCCGGCAATAGAAGCCGCATTTTCCAATGCGATCCTTGTTACTTTTGTTGGATCAATTACGCC
>JBIQMJ010000055.1:0-16546 GCA_044463445.1 Segetibacter koreensis | reverse complement strand
CGCCTGCAATCCCATGATCGCGGATACTTATTCCGGGGTAAAAATGAATAAAATGCTGGGCAGGTTCCACATGTGGTTTCCCGGTGGTATTGTGGTGGGAAGCCTTATCTCCAAATTTATGACCGATGCAGGCTTTGGATGGCAGTCGCAGATGTGGGTTACGATGGTGCCTACTGTTATCTATGCGATTCTATTTTATGGTAAAACTTTTCCCAAGTCTACCGCAGAGGCCACTTCACTGTCCAACAATTTTAAAGCCATGCTTCAGCCGGCTTATATCTTTTTATTTTTTTGTATGGCGCTCACCGCCATTTCCGAATTTGGGCCGCAGCAATGGGTAGGCCTTATCATGAGTAACAGCGGGGCCAGCCCGATGCTCATCCTGGCGCTGGTTACCGGTTTGATGGCAGTTGGAAGATTTTTCTCAGGCCCTGTGGTAAAGTCATTTGGACAAACGGGCGTACTGCTGGCCTCTTCTGTCTTTGCGGCAATAGGTATATATCTTTTAAGCATTGTTACAGGCCCAATGGCGTATGCCGCTGCCATCATTTTTGCCATCGGCGTATGTTATTTCTGGCCAACGATGATTGGATCGGTAGCCCAGAAAGCACCTTTAAGCGGAGCCTTGGGGATGTCAGTAGTCGGGGGAATCGGAATGTTTTCCACCGCAATTTTCCAACCCATTATAGGCCATTGGATTGATAAAGCGAGGGTGGTAAGTGCTTCTGCGGGATTGTCAGGATCAGAACTGGAGCTGGCTGCGGGCCAGCATACTCTCGCAAGGATGGTAACCTTTCCTGGAATTCTTATAGTACTGTTTCTCATCTTTTTTATTTGGCAAAAAAGAATACAAAAAGCGAAAGTGCTGACATTGGCCACATAGAATATCAGTCTTATCTCTCTTTTTTTCTGGAAAATGTTTCATGATTGTCGTAGTCAACATCATGAAGAGTGATTCCCGTTATTCTATTGCATTATTTCTTTTATTTTGAAGATATGCAAATGCATTGGGCAATAGCTGGCAGGTGAAGATTGGCTGTGCCTATTGTAAAAATAATTTTACGTAAAAGATAACCCTACAATTATAATAGGCTAAAAAGTTGTGTATATTTGCACTATGAACAGGGTAATCATTTCGCAAAAACCTATCGTAATCCGATATAGCTTACTTCTCCCGCGACGCTAATAAGCGACTCTTTCGCATTCCCTGCCTTTAGAAATTTTTTTTACCACAAGCTTATTTTCAATTAACATAATGAACTCAATCCTGGAATTTAAAACTTCCTTTCTATCTGCTGAAACAGATATGGCTGTTGCTGAACCTGGCATTTCAATATCAACTCACATTTTTGAATCGCCGCAGGAATTACGAACAGAACTATTGGTGGATACATCGCGTTTGCCCGAAATTTATGATCTGCGGCTGAATGTGTGGGAGCATTCCGGCAAGAATGATTTTGTGAACAGGAAATTGTATCCTAACGGATGGTTTGATGAGTTGGATGAGTCTGCTTATCACTGGATAGTCCTCAATGGAGAGAACAGGATCATTGCTTCGGCGAGGCTACACTTATTTTATTCATTGAAGGATTTCCCTTACTATCAGGAGATAAAGAAATTTTTATTACCCAATGTGATGCCGTTTGCATTTTACAGCCGCCTGGTAGTTGATCCTAACTACAGGCAAAACGGGCTGAGCAGGCAATTATACAAAGGCAGAGAACAGTTTTGTGCGGAAAGAGGAGCCAGGTGGTCCCAGGTTTTTATTAATAATCCCATCATCTTACAACAATTTGAAAGGTCGGGATATAGAAATATTGGGCAGACTAAGGTAACCTACCATGCTTCTTCTCCGGCTCATTCCGTGAATGTGCTGATCAGGGAAAATGAATTTTCCTAAGCTAAAAATTTTAAAACGTCAAGTCTTTTTATAAATTTTCCAACATTCGAAAATAGTTTATTTGTTATGAAAACATACGTTTCATAAATTCACTTAATCCGGGAATCAAAAACTTAATAATTATAAAATATGACAGCAATTAATGAGAAACTTATGAGCAGGGTATTGGATGGAAATGACAGGGCAGGAATGTTTATGCAGTCACTGGCCAAAAAGAACCCATATGAGACTGAATTCCTGCAGGCCGCTCACGATGTGGCCGAATCAATTGTCCCTTTTATTGAAGAACACCCCAAATATAAAAAGTACAAAATATTGGAAAGGATTGCCGAACCGGAAAGAGTGATCATGTTCCAGGTGCCGTGGCTGAACGATAAAGGGGAGATAGAAATTAACCGCGGCTACCGGGTGCAGATGAGCAGCGCTATCGGCCCATACAAAGGTGGTTTGCGTTTTCATTCCAGCGTAAACCTGAGCATTCTTAAATTCCTTGCTTTTGAACAGGTATTTAAAAACAGTCTTACCGGGCTTCCCATGGGCGCAGGCAAAGGCGGATCTGATTTCGACACTAAAGGGAAATCTGATAATGAAGTGATGAAATTCAGCCAGAGTTTTATGACTGAATTGTATCGGCACATCGGCTCAAACGTGGACATTCCCGCCGGTGATATTGGTGTTGGCGGCAGGGAAATCGGGTATCTTTTTGGCCAATATAAAAGAATTACCGGAAGGTTCACCGGCATGCTCACGGGGAAAGGAAGTGAATTTGGCGGAAGCCTTATCCGGCCTGAAGCGACAGGATACGGACTGGTTTATTTTACCGAAGAAATGTTGCAAACCCGTGGCCAGTCTCTGAAAGGAAAAACCATTACGGTTTCTGGCTCAGGAAATGTATCACAATATACGATTGAAAAATGCATTGAAGTGGGGGCGAAAGTGGTTACAATATCTGATTCAGAAGGATTTGTGTATGATCCGCAGGGCATAGACCGCAGAAAGCTGGATTATATTTTTGATTTAAAAAATGAGCGCAGGGGAAGGATCAGCGATTACGCCAAAGAATTCGGCCTTGAATTTTTTGAAGGTGAAAGGCCATGGAAGATTGCCTGCGACATTGCTTTTCCCAATGCAACGCAGAATGAACTGGATGGCGATGACGCAAAAGCGCTGATCAAAAATGGTTGTTTTTGCGTGGCGGAAGGAGCGAATATGCCTTCTACTTCTGAAGCTATCCGGGAATTTAATGAAGCTCAGATTCTATATGGTCCGGGAAAAGCCGCTAATGCCGGAGGAGTGGCCGTATCAGGATTGGAAATGTCGCAAAATTCGCAACGGCTTTCGTGGACGAGGATGGAAGTAGACAATAAACTGAAGCAGATCATGAAACAGATTCATAAAAAATGCGAGCAATATGGAAAGAGAGAGGATGGATACATCAATTATGAAAATGGGGCAAATATTGCCGGATTTGTGAAAGTGGCAGATGCCATGATCGCGCAGGGCGTGGTTTGAGGAAAAGGAAAGGTTGTTTTCAATGAAATTGATGAAATATTAAATACAGGATTTAGCCTTGAAAGGGTTTCAGTAATACTTATTGAGACCCTTTTTATTTCCGTGAAGATTCAGTAAAGAACAGTAAACCAATATTTACCAGGGATTTTTATTTTCCTATGAGAAATGGATCATCTGAATTCAATTTTTTCTTATCCCAATTTTTCTCCCCATAAATAGGCCGCTGGATGCGCCTCTTTTGCTTCTTTTACGTTCACATTAAGCGGCCATTTCTGATAATTTGGCATGATGATTTCAATAGAAGGGCGAAAAATATTGTTAAAACCATTTAAATCAAAATTTATGAAAAAGATCTTTTTAGCAGTTTGTATCGCCGGATTGATTTCGGCATGCAATAGTAAAGGGTCACAGAATGATCCCACTACTGTTAACACTGACACTACTGACAGAAGTACTATGAGCACCACTGCTTATGTACCCACAGAAGGAGACGCTACCTTCAGAGATCATGAACTGATGGTATATAGAGGAGATAAATGGGTTGCCACTGATAATGAGGTTACTATGGGAAATGGAGTAGTTGTGCACATCAACGGAACCGTTAAGAATGGGGAAATAACAGATACCCTTGCAGAAGGGGAGATTGTTTCACATTCCGGTGATTTGTATGATCAGGCGGGCAATGCAATTCATGATGCATGGGATGTTACCAAAAAAGGAGTAAATGACGCCGGAGATGCCGTCAAAGAAGGAGCTAATAAGGCCGGAGACGCTATTGATAAAGGTTTAAATTCTGCCGGCCAGGCAGCCAACAAAGCCGTAAAAGATACCAAAGAAGCAATGGACAATAAATAATTAGCATTGAAGAGTAATCTTAAAAGAATTGGGCCGCCAGGCCCAATTCTTTTTGCTCAGAATAGAAAACCAGCCTGTTTGTTATTTTACTGTCAGAATGAATTTATTTTTAAAGAGTCAAAAGGCTGCATCCGCGCAGGTCGCTCAAATCCCTTCTTCCCATCACTTCAAAACTATTATCCACATGCAGTCGGCCCACGTCGTCAGTGGCAATGAAGCTGCATGAATATAAATTGGCAAGGTCGATTATATTAATAAGGCCATTCACCGGTTTTTTCTGATCGCAGCCAGCCTTAACAGCAAACGGATCGTTGTATTCCCTGATAAGTATTTTCATCCATGAAGGACAAAAAAAACGTCCTTCCCCTTTTGAATAGGCTTGCGACAGCAATTCAGTCATCCCGTATTCAGAATGAATGATAGACAATCCTAATCGTTTTTTTAATTCGTCATGCATTTCTTCGCGCGTTATTTCTTCTTTTTTTCCTTTCATTCCGCCGGTTTCCATCACTACAGTGTTTTGTAATTTTAAAGAATATTGTTGTGCGAAATCAAGCAGGGCATAAGTGACTCCAATGAGCAATGTGGGCTTTTCCATAATTTCATTTTTCACCAAAGCCTGGAAAAGTTTTTCATGTTCATTCAAATAAAAACCGCTTCCTTCATTGTTGGTTTGATGGATCAACTCATTTACCATATACACGAGCGAAGAATTATTCCGTTCAAGGTAGCCGGGCAACAGCGCCAGGATGCACCATTGCGAAGGATTTCCGTAAAAAAGGTTGAAAGTTTTTAGAAAACTGCTTTTATAAAGCGCAGCCCTTTTCACCAGGTGACGACTGGTGGTAATGCCAGTAGTGCCGCTGCTTTCAAAAATAATTTCGGGATCAAAATCAGTGGTTTTTACCTGGTGTGTTTTAAAAAGTGAAATAGGCAGAAAAGGAATTTTTTCAATAGAATCCACCGATTGGGGGGCAAGTTTGATAGTATCTACATATGCGCGGTACAGTTCATTATTCCGGTATTGAAATAAAAAAATCTCCAATGCCATTTCATCAAAATTATAATAAGCGGCATTGAATATTTTATTTTCCCATTCTGTTATTTCTAACTTATTATTCAGTTTTTAATAATTAAATTTGAAAAAATTAAAACACAAAGATGCGTTACACTGTTTTATTTTCCATACTCTTATTTGCCATTGTGATGGGTTGTTCCAAAGATAAATTCAAATCGACTCCTTCATTGAAATTCAAATCTGTAAACACAAGGGTTTTACAAAACGGGCAGGCAATTCAATTTACTTTATCTTTTACCGATGCCGAAGGCGATCTTAATGATTCGCTTTATATAGAAAAGATGGAGCCAACCTGCGCGGGCAGTAACTTTACTGATCGTTATGTCATTCCTGAATTTCCTACATCGAAAAATGAGAAAGGTGATTTGATAGTTACTTTCGATTATTCCTATATTTCTCCAAAATGCGAGAGGAATGACACCGCCGTTTTTCGTTTTGCCATAAAAGATAAAGCCAACCATTTGAGCGATACGGTTTCTTCTCCTCCGATAATTCTTGTTTATCAATAAAAAGTGCGGATAAAAAAACTATTCGAATTTATTTTATTCAGCAGCATTTTCATTGCATGCTGTGCTGTGGCCTTTTGTATAGAAACGAATATTTTACTGGGCCTTCCTTTGAATTCATTTAGCTTTTATTGTTTTGTATTTGGCGCTACATTGTTGCAATATAATCTTCATTATTCCACCAAAAGAACAGCGGTTAAAAATTCCGAAAGGCTGCAATGGTCACAGAAAAATAAAAAGATTCATTTTTATCTTTTGATCATTGGAGGGCTTTTGATATTGTTCAGTTTTTTTAGTTTTCGTCTGAAACATTTTGTGATACTGGCTTGTCTTGGCGCCATTTCATTTTTGTATTCTTTTCCTTTTCTTCCTTTGGGCAAAAGAAGAAGAATTAAGGATTATGGCCTTTTAAAAATAGTTACTCTTTCCTTACTGTGGACTTTGGTTACCGTTTGGTTCCCGGTAAATACGATGCCGGTAGATCCGATACTTTTTTTGCTGGTGTTTATGAAAAGATTTCTTTTTATGTTTATTCTTTGTTTACTGTTTGATCTTCGCGACATTGAGATCGACAGGAAAGAACAGATCCATACTCTTCCTGTGATGATGGGTAAAAAGCAATCTTACAAATTATCCTATACATTGTTGATTTTGTTCCTGGGCCTTTCTGTGGTAAGATATTTTTATGCACCTCAGTTGCCTTTTCTGATTGCAATGATCATCTCATCAGTCATCACGCTGCTGGTTATCGAACAAACCAAAAGAAGCAATTCGGATTTTATTTACCTGGCCGGCATTGATGGGATGATGCTGCTGCAAGCTGTACTGGTGTATCTATTCAGTGTAAACCTTTAAATTTGCAAAACTTAAAAAAGAATTATTAACATGGCAAAGAGTAAAATTTCACCTTTTGGAATTTCTGATCAATCCAAAGAATTTCTGAAAACTTATATGAACACCGCCTCCCCGATTGGCCTGGAATATAATGGCCAGAAGGTTTGGCTGAATTATGTAAAAAAATATGTGGACAGCACTTTTACGGATCCGTATGGTACAGCCGTAGGGGTTATTAATCCTGATAAAAATTTTAAAGTGGTGATAGAGGCGCATGCCGACGAGATCAGTTGGTTTGTAAATTATATCAACCCGGAAGGCCTTATTTATTTAAAAAGGAACGGAGGAGTAGATCACCAGATAGCGCCTTCCCAACGGGTGATCATTCATGGGAAAAAAGGCCCGGTGAAAGCAGTTTTTGGATGGCCCGCCATTCACACCCGCCATGGAAACGACGATAAAGAGAATCAGCCTAAAGTAGAAAATTTATTTCTCGATTGCGGTGCAAGGAATAAAAAAGAAGTGGAAGATTTGGGCATCCATGTGGGCGCTGTAGCCACTTACACTGAGGGCTTTGACGAGATGGCTTATGATAATTTGGTGGGCCGTGCATTTGACAACCGCATTGGCGGTTTTATGATTGCTGAAGTGGCGAGGTTAATCAAAGAAAATAAAAAATCTCTTCCTTATTCTTTATATGTGGTGAATGCAGTGCAGGAAGAAATTGGCCTTCGCGGAGCAGAGATGATAGCAAGAAGAATAAAACCGGATGTGGCTATTATCACTGATGTAACTCACGATTCTACTACGCCAATGATCAATAAAAATAAAGAAGGCGAATGCAAATGTGGCAAAGGCCCGGCCTTGACGTATGGCCCGGCAGTTCATAATAAATTACTTGCACTCATAGAAAATACTGCAGTAAAAAATAAAATTCCTTACCAACTATCGGCTGTAAGCCGCAGTACCGGCACTGATACAGATTCTTTTGCTTATGCAAATGATGGTTGCCCTTCAGCGCTGATCTCTATTCCATTGCGCTATATGCATACCACAGTGGAAATGATCCATAAAGCTGATGTGGAAAACACGATAAAATTGATGTATGAAAGTTTGCTCGCATTAACGTCTAAGACGAATTTGAGTTATTTTTAAAGAGACAATTTTTTTTGAGAATAGTAAAAGAACCTACCTGTCCGATAGGCAGGTAAATAGTAAAGGATTTTATTTTACTGATAAACTAATTAACCAATTAACTCTTTAACTAAATGCAGATAAGAAACGACTGGACAAAAGAAGAAATCGCTGAAATATACAACACACCATTGATGGAGCTGATTTATAAAGCTTCGGTTATTCACCGCGAGTACCAGGAAACAGGCGAAGTCCAGGTTTGTACTTTGCTTTCGATCAAGACTGGTGGTTGTCCCGAAGATTGCGCCTATTGCCCGCAGGCAGCCCGTTATCACACTGGTGTTGATGTTCAGGCATTAATGAAAAAGGAAGAAGTTTTGGCTTACGCTGAAAAAGCAAAAAATGCAGGTTCAACAAGATTTTGCATGGGAGCAGCATGGCGCGAAGTTCGTGACAACCGTGATTTTGACCGTGTATTGGATATGGTAAAAGGAGTAAATGAACTTGGCATGGAAGTGTGTTGCACGATGGGAATGCTTTCAGAAAGCCAGGCCGAAAAATTGCAGGCCGCAGGTTTATACGCTTACAATCATAACGTGGATACTTCCAAAGAAAATTATGCAAATGTGATCACTACCCGAACTTATGACGACCGTTTGAAAACTTTAGGTAATGTGCGCAAAGCAGGTATTAGTGTTTGCAGCGGCGGCATCATTGGTTTGGGAGAAACCCATGAAGACAGAATTGGAATGTTGCATACTTTATCAACATTACCTTCGCATCCGGGAAGTGTTCCCATCAATGCTCTGGTTAGAGTGAAAGGAACGCCGCTCGAAGGAAATCAAAAAGTTGATATCTGGGATATGGTGAGGATGATAGCCACCGCAAGAATTATTATGCCTAAGGCGATGGTGAGGTTGAGCGCAGGCCGCACAGAAATGACAATTCCTGAACAGGCGCTTTGTTTTATGGCTGGCGCCAATTCAATTTTCTCAGGAGAAAAACTATTAACTACGCCCAATCCTGATTTCAGCCAGGATAAAATGATGTTTGAATTATTGGGATTGAAACCGAGGGAATCTTTTAAAGAAGCTGCAACTGCCGCGGAAGGTGGATTTGTGAAGGAAGTTTGATTTCAATCCAGAGGTAACATCTTTTCGCAAGGTGTTATTTGACATTAATCATTTATACATCTAATTCAATCTTCTCAATTTCAGATGAAGAAATATTTTCGTCCTGCTCCAAAACCAGCAGGGAACTATTGAACACTTTTCGCTTTTTTAAAATCTTGCCATTGGAAAGAAAAATCTTTACCAATTGATATCCCATTCCGGATTCGGGTTAATTCTCTGTATGATGCATTTTGAACAAAAAAATTGAATCCTTTTGAAAATATTTCGATCAAATAATATTTTGTTTGAAAATATCTTCAACAACCAATTCTTCATTCAGGACAATTAAGATTGACCAGAGGTGACACCTTTTCAAAAGGTGTCACCTCTGATGAAAAATTCCAAAATAGAAAATCTATTTATTTGTTGCTTTACTGATTTGAGAATGTTCACAGGAATTTTATAATCTTATAAGTAGCAAAAAGATCCGCAAGAATAACCAGCCTTATTGCATCATTAAAACAAGGGAAGAAAAGGCGTTTCCTTTTTCGGGTAAGTAATTAATTAGCTAATTTGCAAATAAGCAAATTTGCAACTCATGGACAAAGAAATCCTCCTTAATGCCTATCGTTTAATGTGTACTGCTGGCGCGATGGCAAAGATCTATGATGCGAATCGTTCGGTTTGTAAATATGTACACTCTACTTCCCGCGGCCATGAAGCCATTCAACTGGCAACTGCTTTTCAATTGTTGCCCTGCGATTTTGTAAGCCCCTATTATCGTGATGAAAGCTTGTTGCTCGGGCTTGGTTTTACTCCCTATACTGTAATGTTGCAATTGCTTGCCAAAGCAGACGATATTTTTACAGGTGGGAAAGAATATTATTCGCATCCCAACTATCGTAGCGATGACAAACCAACGATCATTCATCAAAGTAGCGCCACAGGAATGCAGGCGATTCCTGCAACAGGAATTGCACAAGGTTTACAATATTTACAAAAAATAAACTCTCCTCTCTTTCGGAAAGGGGCTGGGGGTGAGGCTCCGGTTGTAATTTGTTCGCTAGGCGATGCAAGCCTTACCGAAGGTGAGGTGAGTGAAGCTTTTCAAATGGGAGTTTTAAAAAAACTTCCCATCATTTATTTGGTGCAGGATAATGATTGGGGCATCAGCGTTACTTCTGCCGAAGCGCGAAACATGAATGCTTTCAAATTTGCAAAAGGCTTTAAAGGGTTAAATCGTGTAAGCATAGACGGTAGTAATTTTTTAGAAAGCTATGAAACGATAAAAAGTGTGATAAAGGAGGTAAGAAAAAATTCGGGACCTTATTTAATTCATGCAAGAGTGCCGCTGCTCGGGCATCATACGAGTGGGGTAAGAAAAGAATTCTATCGCTCCCCGGAAGATTGGGAAAAGCATACTAAAAAAGATCCGTTGCCGAAATTGAAAAATCATTTATTGCATTCAGGGATTTCTGAAAATGATTTGAATGAAATTAAAAGCCACGCAGAAGAAGAGGTCGCACAACAATTTGAAAGAGCGAAATCTGCTACTGATCCTGATCCTGCAAAAATTGAAGAACATATTTTTGAACCGACTCCTGTCACCGAAGAAACAGGAGAAAGAACTCCTCAGGGAAAAGAAAAAATCGTGATGGTGGATGCAGCTTTATTTGCCATCAGGGAAATCATGGAAGAATTTCCTGAAGCAATTTTATATGGGCAGGATGTAGGACAACGGCTGGGAGGCGTTTTTAGAGAAACTGCAACCCTTGGGGAACAATTTGGTGATTATCGCGTTTTTAATACCGCTATCCAGGAGGCATACATTATTGGTTCTACTGCAGGTATGAGCGCTACAGGTGTAAAACCAATAGTTGAAGTACAGTTTGCCGATTATATTTTTCCCGGCATTAATCAATTGTATGCAGAAGTGGCAAAAAGTTGTTATCTGAGCAATGGAAAATTTCCTGTTCAGTGTGTAATTCGCGTGCCTGCGGGCGCGTATGGCGGTGGCGGCCCTTATCATAGCGCAAGTATTGAAACTTTATTGCTTTCCATCAAAGGAATAAAAATTGCTTACCCATCCAATGCTGCCGATATGAAAGGATTGATGAAAGCTGCTTTTCTGGATCCCAATCCTGTGATCATGCTGGAACACAAGGGACTTTACTGGAGCAAAGTTCCCCGAACGGAAGATGCAAAATCTGTTGAACCGGACCGCAATTATATTTTGCCGTTAGGAAAGGGAAATGTGGTGTTGAATGCAGATAAAACAAAAATCAGAAATGGTGAAAGTTGTTGCATCATTACCTACGGGATGGGAGTATATTGGTCAAAAAATACAGCTAAAAGATTCCCGGGGCAAATCGAAATTATTGATGTAAGAACTCTATTCCCTTTAGATGAAGAATTGATTTTTTCTGTGGTAAAAAAACATGGAAGGTGTTTGGTACTTACAGAAGAACAACAGAATAATTCTTTTGCAGAAGCGCTGGCAGGGCGTATTTCAAAAGAATGTTTTCAATTTCTTGATGCGCCGGTTGAAGTCTTAGGCGCATTAAATCTTCCGGCAGTTCCTTTGAATATTGGATTGGAAAAGGCGATGTTGCCAAATGAAGAGGAAGTGAGTAAAGCCATTGCTAGATTATTGAATTATTAATCCGGCATTCCCGAAAATTATTTGCAGTAAAAGAATAAATAATACCGATTTCTATTTTTCTTTTTAAATTATATTCACCACTCACCATTGACCATTCACGACTTCGCTAACATAAAAAACATGGCAATTGCTGCTGCTCCCATTCCCAAAAATGTGATCCACAAAATAATTTTTGAAAGTATCCCGCTTTTATATTCGCCCATGATTCGGTTACTGGCTGATATTTTAATAATCAGAAAAATGAGCGGCACTGCCGCCACTCCATTTAATACGGCTGAATAAACAAGCGCTTTTACCGGGTGTATTCCTACAAAATTGAAAATTAAACCTATTAATGTTGCAATAATGATGATACCATAAAATCCTTGTGCCCTTTTTGGTTTTAAATTCAAACCTGACTCCCAGTTTAATGCCTCTGAAACTGCATAGGCGGCTGAACCTGAAAGAATCGGAACAGCTAAAAATCCCAAACCTATAATTCCAATAGAAAAAATAAGTTTGGACAAATAGCCCGAATGTGGGAAAGAATCGACAAGCGGCTCAAGCGCTTTTGCGGCATCTGCAGCACTGTCTATATCGGTAACGCCGCTATTGTGCAAAACCGTTCCGGCAACCACTATAATACTCCAGGCGGTAATTTCAGAAAAGATCATCCCTACATTATTATCAATTCTCATTGAACTGATATTGCTTTTACGGATAGAAGGGATGCCATTTTTTATCCATCCTTTTTCTTTTACTTCTTCCACTTCCTGCGAGGTTTCCCAGAAGAACATATAAGGCGAAATAGTAGTCCCTAAAACGCCGGTGATAATGAAAAAGAAAGCAAAGCTGAATTCAATATGGGGAATGAAAGTGGCCTTTAAAACCGTAAGCCATGGCATTTTGACGATAAAAACAGTGATGGGATAAGCTAATAAAGAAAGTGCCAGCCATTTTAATATCCGGGCATAGACTTTATAAGTGGTAAATATTTCGAGTATCAAAATAGTTGCTGTAAAAACCAATGTCCATACTGCAAATGGTAAAGGAAATATTAAGTTGGCGGCTGCAGCCATCGCTCCGATATCTGCCCCGATATTGATTATATTAGCAATCAATACAAGCCCCACTACTGAGAAAAGTATTTTCTGATTATAATGTTGTTTCACCACTGCGGCTATTCCTTTACCGGTCACCATGCCTATCCTGGCACACGCCTCCTGCACGCCCATCATAAAAGGCAGCATATACAGCGCAGTCCATAATTGCCCATAACCAAATTGGGCGCCGGTTTGGGAGTAAGTGGCAATGCCGGAGGGGTCGTCATCTGCGGCGCCGGTGGTAAGGCCAGGGCCAGGAATAGATAAAAATTTCAGGAATTTATTTCGCTTTACCTTAGTTTTTATCTCCTGAGACATTGTTATATTTTGAGAATGTAAGATAATTAATTAGTGTAATTATAAATTGTCTTATCAGTTTAAAACCGGTGAAAAAAGAATTTGTTACTGATCTTTTTTAATGTTTATACATAGAGACCGGGCTGGTGATCTCAACATTAACAGGCATATTATTTGAGTTCTATTCACTATGATTCAATGGCACATTGGCTGTTCAGGTTTTCACTATAAAGACTGGAAAGGAATATTTTATCCAAAAGAAGTTCCACAGCGGAAATGGTTTGAATATTATTGTGAACATTTTAAAACGCTTGAACTGAATGTAACGTTTTACAGGTTTCCTCAAATTCCAATGCTGCAAAGTTGGTATCGAAGAAGCCCGGATGATTTTTCCTTCTCTGTAAAAGCGCCGCGATTGGTCACTCATTATAAAAAGATGAATGATTGCGAAAAATTTCTAAATGATTTTTATCATACTGTCGGAGAAGGATTAAAAGAAAAAACCGGTTGTGTGTTATTCCAATTTCCGCCCAGCTATAGTTTTACCGGAGAAAGGCTTCAGAAAATAATTGATAGCCTAAGCCTCGCCTTTCCTAATGTGGTTGAATTCAGGCATGAAAGCTGGTGGAATGATAACGTGTTTAAAACTTTAGAACAAAATAAAATTACCTTTTGCGGAATGAGCCATCCATCATTACCGGATAAAGTAATTGCCAATTCGCCGCTTCTTTATTACAGGATGCATGGCGTGCCTGATCTGTATCGCTCTTCTTATTCAAACGCTTACCTGCAAAAAATTATTCGTGAAATAAAATTATTTGCAAGAGTAAGGAATGCCTTTATTTATTTTAATAATGATTACGATGCTGTTGCGATTAAAAATGCAACAGAAATGAAAAGCCTTTTGGAAAAGAAATAAAATCGGTTTTTTATTTGCCTTCCGGTAGTATTCCAAAATTAAACCTATAGATTCAAATGCAGGCCCAAACAATCAATTTAATAAAAACAGGTATTTTCTTTCTTATTTATTTTGATTGAAACAGAATAAAAAACTTTCAAATCCTGTAAGTTTGAAAAAAAAAGTGAATGACAACAGATAAAGAAATGACCACTGACGAAGAGAACAGAAAAAAAACAAAAACCGAAATTCAGTTTTTTGATAGTCCTCAAAACCGGTGGGAAAATCTTTTATATGCAATCAGCGTATTTGTTGAATTTATTAAAGGATTCAGAGCCTTGCATTTTGTGGGCCCTTGCATTACGGTTTTTGGTTCTGCCCGATTTAAAGAAGACCACCTTTTTTATCAACAGGCCAGGGAGCTTTCAGGTGAAATTGCCAAATTGGGTTTTACGATTATGACTGGTGGAGGGCCTGGCATTATGGAAGCAGCCAATCGCGGCGCTAAAGAAGTAGGTGGAAAAAGTGTGGGTTGTAATATCGTATTGCCTCACGAGCAACACCATAATCCCTTCCTTGATAAATGGGTAAATATCAAATACTTTTTTGTGCGCAAAACTTTGCTGATGAAATATTCTTATGGTTTTGTGGTGATGCCTGGTGGCTTCGGAACCCTGGATGAATTTTTTGGGGCCATCACTTTGGTGCAGACGAGAAAAATTAAAATGTTCCCTATCATTATCTTTGACAAGGAATTTTATCAGAATATTGTGGAGCATAATCAGGAAATGTTACGGAAAGGCACGGTCTCTGAAAATGATCTGAGCCTGTACATTGTTACCGATTCAATACCGGAAGCCATAGAATTTATTAAACAAAAAAGTATCATGGCCTTTGGCTTAAAATATATGAAACCTAAAAAAGCATTCGGTGGTTTTTTTGAAAAGGGTTTCGGAAAAATTATTTAACAAAAATTATTTAACAAAAAAAATGAAAGTCAGATGGAAAGGGATTTATCCCGCCCTTACAACCCAATTCACAGCAGATGATACTCTCGATTTGCCGCTATTTGAAAAAAACTGTAAAGCCCAGTTAGAAGCGGGAATAGATGGTATTATTTTAGGCGGTACTTTGGGAGAATCCAGCGTCCTTAGCACTGATGAAAAAGAAACCCTGGTTAGATTTGCTGTAGAAAAAATCGACGGCAAAATTCCAGTGATCCTGAATATTGCAGAAGGTAGCACGCGTGAAGCATTGCAACAGGTTGAATATGCAAAAGACTGGGGAGCACAGGGTTTGATGGCTTTGCCTCCCATGCGCTATAAGAGCGATCACCGTGAGACAGTAGAATGGTTTAAGACAATCGCTAATTCAACAGAATTGCCAATAATAATTTATAATAATCCCGTGGATTATAAAACGCTCATCACTTTGGAAATGTTTGATGAACTGAAAGAATGTAAAAATATTGAAGCAGTAAAAGAATCAACAAGAGACATTACCAATATAACGCGCATGCGTAACCGCTTTGGTGAGCGTTATAAAATATTATGCGGTGTGGATACGCTGGCAATGGAAGCGCTTTGCCTCGGCGCTGATGGATGGGTGGCAGGATTGGTTTGCGCATTTCCAAAAGAAACTGTTGCTATATACAGGTTAGTGAAAGCGGGAAGATTAGAAGAAGCTACAAAAATATATCGGTGGTTTATGCCATTATTGGAAATGGATATTCATCCAAAACTGGTGCAATACATCAAGCTGGCGGAAGAACAGGCGGGAATCGGAAGTGAAGCGGTGCGTGCTCCCCGGCTTACCCTGAGAGGAGAGGAACGTGAGAGGATTTTGAAAAATATAAATGATGGAATTGCATCCCGCCCCCAACTTCCTGACTATTTAAAAATACAGGTTTAGAAAATATTTTCTAATTGATAAAAATAATAAGAATGTATACAGATGCTACGATGGAGGTTATAAACAGTACTATGGAAGATGCATGGGACGCATTTCATCAGTACAGAAAGATGCCTTTGAAAAAGCGTGCTGATTTTATGCGCGCCATTGGTGAAGAATTAAAGAAGAATGAAGAAGAATTAGTTCAGTCGGCAATGAAAGAAACCAATTTGCCTGAAGTAAGATTAAAAGGGGAATTGGCGCGAACTATTTTTCAATTAAATCAATATGGCGATGCTGCCGAAAGTGGCGAATGGCTTGAAGCAAGAATAGATACCGCTATACCCGATAAAAAGCCTCCAAAACAGGACATTCGGAAAATGCTGATACCATTGGGCCCGGTCGTTGTTTTTGGATCCAGTAATTTCCCATTTGCTTATTCTACTGCGGGTGGTGATACAGCTTGCGCCTTTGCTGCGGGCTGTCCTGTAATTGTAAAAGCACATCCTGCACATGCAGAGACCTCCGAAAAAGTGGCGGCCGCCATCTTTAATGCAGTAAACGAACAAAAAATGCCAAAAGGTATTTTTGCACATATTCATGGAGCAGGCTTTGAAGTGGGAAAAGCATTGGTAATGCATGATCGTACAGCGGCAGTTGGCTTTACCGGCTCGCTCGGCGGCGGTAAACAATTGTTTGACTGGGGAAACCAGCGAAAAGTTCCTATCCCGGTTTTTTCAGAAATGGGAAGCATCAACCCGGTTTTTTTGTTACCTGAAAAATTAA
>JBIQMJ010000054.1:0-16614 GCA_044463445.1 Segetibacter koreensis | reverse complement strand
GGAAAAAGAGTACAGGTAATTTTTCCTGATGCTGAACTGTTTGATGGAACGATTTCTTTGTCAATGCCTTTGGTTGATTCCGATACGCAAACACAAACTTATTCCATAAAAGTAAATTCTGCTCATCCCATTCCGCAGGATTTAATCGCCAAAGTAAAAATATTGAAGTCATCAATTAGCAACGCTGCAACCTTGCCTAAAAGTGCTGTTTTGTCTGATGAAACACAAACCAATTATTGGGTGATGAAATTGATGAATGATTCCACGGCTGTAAAAGTTCCTGTAAAAACCGGTTCCGAAAAAGGCGATACGGTGCAAATCATTTCGCCTCATTTTTCACCGGATGATAAAATTTTATCAGGGGGCAATTATGGATTGCCGGATACCGCGTTAGTGACAGTGAACCAACAATAAACATGAAATCTTATTTTACAAAATACAAAAGCCCGCTTACAGTTGTATTGTTTGTAATCATTGCAGGCGGCATGTTTGCTTATGCCAAATTACAGACTTCTCTTTTTCCTGAAATCACGTTTCCTAAAATTAAGATCATCGCAGACGCGGGCTTACAGCCGGTTGACAGGATGATGGTAACGGTTACGCGCCCGTTAGAACTTGCGATTAAAAAAATTCCTGACCTCGTTAATATCCGTAGTACCACCAGCAGAGGCAGTTGTGAAATTTCTGCTTATTTAGACTGGAACGTGAATGTAGATCTCAGTATGCAAAGATTAGAGTCGCGCATTGCTGAAATAAGAAACACGCTTCCGCCTAATGTGAACATTACTGTAGAGAAAATGAATCCATCAATATTGGCGGTAATGGGTTATTCATTGGAAAGCAATTCTCTTTCGCCTATCGAATTGAAGCAACTGGCGGTTTATACCATTAAACCCTTTCTGAGCCAGGTTCCGGGAGTTTCCGACATTGCCATTATGGGAGGCAAATCAAAAGAATATTGGGTGAAGCTGAATGTACAAAAAATGAGTACGCTTTCTGTAACATCCGATTCTGTTTATGCCGCGCTAAATCAAACTAATTTTATCAACTCAAATGGATACCTGTCAGATTATCGCTTTCTCTATCTTACGCTAACGGACGCCTCGGTGCAATCTTTAACTGATTTGCAAAACGTAGTGGTAGCCAACCAGGGCAAAAGAATTGTTTTGCTAAAGGATATTGCAGACATACAGGTAAATGAAGCGGTTCAGTATGTGAAGATCAACGCCAATGGAAAAGAAGGCGTTTTGATAGGGGTAGTAAAACAGCCCAACAGTAACCTCGTAGATGTGTCTTCTCAGATGAAAGATAAAATCGCGCAGCTAAAAAATATTCTTCCAAAAGATGTACAGATAAAACCGTATTATATTCAATCTGATTTTGTACAAACAGTTGTAAAAAGTGTTACAGACAGTTTATGGATAGGATTGGTGCTTGCGATAATAGTTGCTATTATTTTTCTTCGCTCAGTTAAAGCCAGCGCTACTATTTTAATTACGATTCCCGTTACGCTTGGCCTCACTTTAATCGTATTGTATGCGGTTGGATACACTTTAAACATTATGACACTGGGCGCCATCGCGGCTTCCATTGGTTTGATAATAGATGATGCCATTGTAGTGGTAGAACAAATTCACCGGACACACGAAGAAAATCCGAATGATGAATACAAGCACATTGTTCAAAATGCCATTCATTATTTATTTCCGGCGATGGTCGGTTCTTCCATAAGTACCATTGTGATTTTTATTCCTTTCATTTTGATGAGCGGCGTTGCAGGCGCTTATTTCAATGTACTTACCAACACGATGATCATAACATTGGTTTGTTCATTTTTTGTAACATGGATTGGATTGCCCGTTATCTATCTGCTTTTTTCAAAGAAAAAGAAAATGAAGAAAGAGCCCTTCGACAAGCTCAGGGTAACAACCGGAAAGGTTCATCGCCAGGGTTGGGTGAAATGGTTTATCCTGCGGCCATGGATCAGCTTTATTTTTGTGGCATGTTTGATTGTGGCGATAGTCCTGATTCTTCCACATTTACAAACAGGGTTTCTTCCTAAAATGGACGAAGGAAGTATTGTACTCGACTACACTTCTATCCCCGGAACATCCCTGGAAGAAACCAACAGGGAATTAAATGCCGTTGATAAAATCATAACTTCTACGCCCGAAGTGAACGCCTATTCCCGCCGCACCGGAACACAAATGGGATTTTTTATTACCGAACCCAATACAGGCGATTATTTGATTCAATTAAAGACAAACAGAAATAAAAGTACCGACCAGGTAATAGAAGAAATCAGGGAAAGGATAGAATCTTCACAGCCGGAATTACGCGTTGATTTTGGCCAGGTGATCGGAGACATGTTGGGGGATTTAATGACTTCCGTTCAGCCTATTGAAATAAAAATATTCGGAGATGATGAACAAACTCTCCACCGGCTTTCCAAAAACGTGAGTTCGATTGTAGCTAATGTAAAGGGAACCGCAGATGTATTTGATGGAATTGTAATTGCCGGCCCTTCGTTAAATGTCAAACCTGATTTTGCGCGCATAGCGCAATACGGTATCACACCTGCCAACCTTCAGTTTCAGGTGCAGACTGCATTAGAAGGAAATGTTGCCGGAAATATTTTTGAAAAAAACCGGGAGGTTCCGATCAGGCTCGTTTATCCTGGAAGCAGAAACAGGAGTTTTGATGAACTAAAAGACCTCAAGATATTTTTGCCCAACGGAACGCTGAAAGCATTGACTGACCTCGCTACCATCAATCTTGACAGCGGATCGGCGCAAATTGAAAGAGAGAATTTACAAACAATGGGTATTGTATCCGCCCGCCTCGAAAACCGCGATTTGGGAAGTACGATTAAAGACATTAAAACTGAGATCAATAAAAGGATTAGCTTACCGCGCGGTTACAGTATTGAGTATGGCGGCGACTATGCGCAACAGCAAAAATCATTTTCAGAATTATTAATGATATTAATTGCATCAAGCATTCTTGTTTTTGGTGTCATACTATTTTATTCAGAGATGTGAAAATCGCTTTGGCTATCCTTATTATTGCGGTTCTCGGAATTTCCGGCAGCTACCTTGCGCTGTTTATTACCAGCACTCCGTTAAACGTAGGAAGCTATACCGGCCTTATTATGATAGTAGGAATTATTGGCGAAAATTCCATCTTTACTTTTTTACAATTCAAAGAAACACTACGTGATAAAAGCGTGGATGAATCTGTGGTATATGCCATCTCTACGAGACTTCGGCCCAAGTTAATGACCGCTCTTGGAGCCATCATAGCATTGATGCCGCTGGCTTTGGGGATTGGCGCAGGCGCTCAACTTCATCAGCCACTGGCCATTGCTGTTATAGGTGGTTTCCTGATTGCTCTTCCTTTGTTGTTGATAGTGCTTCCCTCTGTATTGAGGTTGTTGTATAAAAAAGCACTGTAGATATTTTGCTTCTTGCAACACAAACAATTGGATTTCCTGTGTCTGAAAATATAAAAAGAAGAAGACTAATTTTATAAAAATGCTTCTTATTTTTTTAATTTCTTTTCAATTTTATTCCGGGAATTCCCTATCGCCTGCACTGCTTTTTTGACTTCGCCGGAAGATACTTTTAATTTATTTTTTTCATAATCTATCTCATAGTCCTGACCCCCGGCCACTTTCGCCCTGTCCTGGTTGCGCCTCTATTGGATGGTGTTTTATTCATAGTAATTTCTTAAATGATAATACAAAATGATGCCATCCCTTGTCCTTTCTCAGTTAGACAAAGAAATGAATCAATTACAAAAACGCCTTTGAGGATTTTTTACCTCGGGCTGAAGAATCGTCTAATTTTTACCCCAGGAATTTTTTTATGGTGTTAGGCTAAAAGAATTTTTGCTCTAATGAAATCCCTCTTGAAAGAAAATGCTTTAGTTATAGCAAATGTGCAAATGGCACAAAATTGTATTACACCTTTTATATTAATCAACTATTAAATCTTACTACTATGAATTCGAAAACAAATTCAACCGCCCAAAATCAAAGTTCAAAAAAGAAATCTTCCACAGCAGAAGATTCAATGTTAGAAGATTTTTTTATTGATTAGAATAATGTTAATTATGAAGCGGCAGAAGAAACAGTGTAACCACCAGGCGATTTTGAAAAGGCCAGGCTACGCCTGGTTTTTTTCCCCCTGAATGTTTTTAGTTTTGGGAAGTTTATCCTCATACGTATTATTTTCATGCTCATCAATGCTGTGCGATTTGAGAAGGCTGTTTTCTTTTTGGGCTTTCTCCTTTAGGCGGCAATAAAATTTTTCCAGGATAGCCAGTTCTTCTTCCGTAAGGTCTTCCACATCTACCAGCCTGTTGCTGGCCTTGTCATTGGCAGCCACCAATTCGTTTAATTTTATATGCATTGCTACTGAATCTTTATTTTGGGATTTCTGAATAAGGAATACCATAAGAAAAGTTATGATCGTTGTGCCTGTGTTGATGATCAGTTGCCACGTTTGTGAATAATTAAAAAAAGGCCCGCTGATTATCCAGACAATTATCAAACTAAAACTTATGATGATTGCAGGCGTGCTGCCTGAGGCCTGTGTAGCTTTGGCTGCCAGCCTCTCAAAAAATTTTTCTTTTCTTTTTTTGTGTGCCATGGTCGTAAAGTTTGGACTAATTAAATTATTAAAAACCAATTATTATTTTAATCACAGTAATCTTTTATATTGGACAGACAGGAAGGAAAATATAAATCTTTTGTCAGCAGGAAAAGCAGCCAGAAAGAAGGATAATTTTTAAAAAAGCGCAGGATTAGACACTTGCCTAATAGAGCGCTTTTCAACTCAACTGCTTTTTTTCTTGCCATGAGAATGCTCCCCACCACGTTTCGAAGCGCCAGGGGAATTGGCAATTTTTGCAGCACGTTCTTTACTCATTCCTTTATCACGCAAGGCTTCATATTTATCATCATCCCTTACGTGTTTATGATCTTTTTCTGCCATGGTGTTTCGTTTTTTTGATTTTGAGTACAATTATATTGCCAACTTCTCCCGGTAGGCCATTGTTCTACCAAGCTGAAATGATAAGCATCAGCAGATAAATAAATATCGCATTTTTTCATATTAATTTGCAAACTGAGAATAAAAATCCGGTATTTTTTCTGAAACCAGGAGAATTTTTAGAAAGCAAAATTTGTTAAATCCACCTGGTAATCCGTGTAGAAAAAAACCGGAAAGTTATTAATGCAGCCTGTTTACCTCAATTCATAGGCAAAACTTACATTCCAGTTATAACTCATTGATAATTTGTAATTTTTATATAATTTGCGGTTTAATTCAGATATAAAAAACCCCAATTTATGCCGGAAAAAAAGTGTGTTTTGATCTGTGACGATGACACAGGAATATTGGAAGCTTGCAAGTTGATATTGAGGGATGATTACCGAGTAGAAACAACAGATAAATGTGAAAATATAATTGAAAAAGTAAGAGAAGTAAATCCTGATATTATATTGATGAATATCCGCATACCGGGTGGGGGAGAAGAAGCAGTGGAAAAAATACACCAGACTGAAGATACACGGCACATTCCGGTTATTGTCTTTTCTGCGCTGTCTGATATCCAGGCGATCAGTGAAAGGGTGCAAGCCGACGCAGTTATCGAAAAGCCCTTTGACATCAACACTTTGATAGAAACTGTAAAAGAAAATATTGTCTGAACATTTTTCCTGGAAGCTGGCCAAAATAAGAATTCCTTTTAAAAGTTGCTTTACTGCTAAAGCAGAAATTATTTTCTACGCACTTTTAAAAAAGGGGACTTAATAAAATAAAACGGTGACAACTTTTAAATTGCCACCGCTTCTTCTTCATTAAACACTCCTTATAAATTAAACAGTCACTGTATCCTTTGGAATTACTTCATTCCTAAAAACGACCGTACCGTCAAACACATCTACCAGCACGGGTTTGGACTTATCAATACTGCCACTCAGTAATTTTTTACTCAATTCGTTTACGATCCTTTTTTGTATCAGCCTTTTTAATGGCCTTGCTCCAAACTGCGGGTCAAATCCGTTTTCTGCAAGAAATTCAAGAGCATAATCGGTAAATTTAAGACTGACACCGTTCCTCGCCAATTGTTCTTTCAGGTCATTCAACTGGATCCTGATGATCTCTTTAATATCATCTATCATCAAAGGCTGGAACATGATCACTTCATCGATCCTGTTTAAAAACTCCGGCCTGATGGTTTGGCGTAAAAGGTCTATTACCTGTGCCTTGGTACTTTCCACTACTTCCTCTTTGTTGGCTGGTGTTACATTTTCGAAGGCTGCCTGAATCAACTGGCTTCCCATATTGCTCGTCATAATGATGATGGTATTTTTAAAATTTACCACACGGCCTTTATTATCAGTCAATCTTCCGTCGTCCAAAACCTGTAATAAAATATTGAAAACATCAGGATGTGCTTTTTCAATTTCATCCAGCAAAATCACGCTATAAGGTTTTCGTCTAACCGCTTCCGTTAGCTGCCCACCTTCTTCATAACCCACATATCCCGGAGGCGCACCGACAAGCCTGCTTACAGAATGTTTTTCCTGGTATTCACTCATGTCGATCCTGGTCATCATGCTGTCGTCATCAAATAAATATTGAGCTAATGCTTTTGCCAGTTCAGTTTTACCCACACCCGTAGTTCCGAGAAAAATAAATGAACCAATTGGTTTCCTCGGATCATGCAAACCAGCGCTGCTTCTGCGTACGGCATCAGCAACTGCTTCAATCGCTTCGTCTTGCCCTACCACTCTTTTATGCAGTTCGTCTTCCAGGTTGAGCAATTTATCTTTTTCACTTTGCAACATTTTATTTACAGGAATGCCGGTTGCCTTAGCCACGCTTTCTGCAATATCCTCAGCATCTACTTCTTCTTTTAATAAACGTTTTTCACTGATCTCTTCCAACTGAACAGTATATTCAGCGATTAATTTTTCCTGGTTTTGTAATTTGCCATATCGTATCTCGGCCACTTTACCATAATCTCCTTCGCGTTCCGCTTTTTCTGCGGCCATTTTTAAATTTTCCATTTCTGCTTTCGCATTCTGCACTTTTTCCACTAATTCTTTTTCCTGTTGCCACTTGGCTTTGAAAGTATCTCTCTCTACAGAAAGATTAGAAATTTCAGTGTTTAATTCTTTAAGCTTTGCCTCATCCTTCTCTCTTTTTATCGCCTCTCTTTCTATTTCCAATTGACGGATTTGTCTTTCAAGATTGTCCAATCCTTCCGGCATAGAATTCATCTCCAGCCTGAGTTTGGCGGCGCTTTCATCAATCAGGTCGATTGCCTTATCCGGTAAAAAACGATCCGTAATGTAACGGTTGGATAATTCTACAGCTGCAATGATGGCTTCATCTTTTATGCGAACATGATGGTGAGTTTCATAGCGGTCTTTTATGCCTCTTAAAATAGAAACGGCATCTTCAACGCCGGGCTCATCTACCATCACTTTTTGAAACCTTCTTTCAAGCGCCTTATCTTTTTCAAAGAATTTTTGGTATTCATTCAGCGTGGTCGCACCAATTGCCCTTAATTCGCCTCTTGCCAGTGCAGGTTTTAAAATATTTGCCGCATCCATCGCTCCTTCGCCGCCACCGGCTCCGACAAGTGTATGGATTTCATCAATGAACAAAACTATTTCGCCATTACTTTCGCCCACTTCTTTGATCACGGATTTTAATCTCTCTTCAAATTCTCCTTTATATTTTGCACCGGCAATCAGCAAGCCCATGTCCAATGCGTAAATTATTTTTGATTTCAGATTTTCAGGCACATCACCACTAATGATCCTGATTGCCAAACCTTCTACGATAGCCGTCTTGCCCACACCTGGTTCGCCTACGAGGATCGGATTATTTTTGGTTCTTCTTGATAAAATATGCAGCGTTCTTCTTATTTCTTCATCGCGCCCGATAACCGGATCCAATTTATTGCTTCTTGCCAGTTCATTTAAATTTTTTGCGTATTTATTTAACGCGTTAAATTGGGTTTCTGAAGTTTGGGAAGAAACAGTGGAACCTTTTTTCAAATCTTTGATAGCGGAAATGAGGCCTTTTTCAGTGAGGCCCGCATCCTTCAAAATTTTTGCAGCATTATCATTTCCCTGCACGATGGCAAGCAACAGGTGTTCCACGCTTACAAATTCATCGTTAAAAGTTTTAAGAGAAGCAGCAGAACGTAAGAGTACATTATTGAGATCACGACTGATCACCTGTGCGGGCTCGCCATTTTCCAATTTCGGAAGTTTGCTTATGCTTTCATCCACCTTGCTTTCCACAAAATTTACATTCACATTATTTTTTTTCAAAAGAAAATCCACAGGGCTATCATCATCACTCAGCAACGCTTTTAATAAGTGCTCCACTTCTATATTGGGATTTTTTTCATTGAAAGCAATTTGCTGCGCTTTTTGAAAAATCTCCTGGGATTTTATGGTTAAATTACTTGGGTTCATAATTTTTTTAGAATAGTTTTATAATGTTGCACAAATTTTAATCCAAGATAAAATTTATAATTTTTTGTCGGGTTTGATCGTATATATCTGCCGCAAATGCAGGCTGAATACTTTATGTATGTAATTTTTTCAGTTTTATGGTTCTGGTATGGCTACAGTATTTTTGCTGATCTATGTTGGCAAAATCAGAATATACTTCGTTTGTAAAAACTACCGCGCTTTCTTTAGGCTTTGAGTATTGTGGAATTGCCAAAGCAATGAAGATGGATGAAGAATCGAGGAGGCTTGAACAGTGGCTGAATAAAGGTTTCAATGGAAAGATGACTTATATGGAAAACTATTTTGAGCTCAGAACTGATCCTTCCCTGTTGGTTCCGGGCGCCAAATCAGTAATTACTTTATTGCTTAACTATTTTCCTTCCGAGCAACAAAATCCCGATGTTCCTCAAATCTCGAAATATGCTTATGGAAATGATTATCATGAGGTAATTAAAAAAAAGCTAAAAGTCTTTTTGCAATTATTGAGGGAAAATATTGGCGAAATAAATGGCCGTGGATTTACAGACAGCGCGCCGGTTTTGGAAAGAAGCTGGGCCGTAAAAAGCGGCCTTGGCTGGGTGGGGAAGAATGGTAACCTGATCACAAAAAAGAATGGTTCATTTTTTTTCATCGCTACTTTGATTACTGATCTGGAACTGGAAGCGGATGATCCTTTTGTTAAAGATTATTGCGGAAGTTGTACTAAGTGTATGGATAATTGCCCAACTGAGGCAATCTTGCCCGGTAAAGTTATTGATGGAAGCAAATGCATTTCTTATTTTACCATCGAGTTAAAAGACTTGCTGATTCCGGATGAAATGAAGGGAAAATTTGAAAATAAACTATTTGGTTGCGATATATGCCAGGACGTTTGTCCGTGGAATCGTTTTTCCAAACCCAATAATGAAATTGAATTTACTCCTTTGAATGAAGTCTTGAATTTTTCTAAAAATGACTGGGAAGAATTAACAGAAGAATCTTTTAAAATTATTTTTAAAAAATCTCCTTTGAAACGCTCAAAGTTTGAAGGCATAAAAAGGAATTTGAAGTTTTTGGATTCTTAGCCTCATCCCAACCCTTCTCCTTCAGAAAAGGACACGCTCTGTTAAGATTTCTTCAATTTAAAACAGGAATCGTGACTATTTGTTTGTTTACTGCTCTTGTTTTTGAGATATAATGCCCGTACAGTGCCAAGGCTGAAAGCTTTTCAAAATAAAAATCTACACTTTATGTTTGTTTACTTGATGAAATGATTTTTAAAATTCAATTCCTGTTTTTACTAAAAGCCGCCCATAATTTAATTTATAATCATACCAATACGCATCACATCCTACACATTCAGGAACGATTCCGACCTTCGTTTGTAATTGTTTATAACTATGGCCCACGCTAAATACAACAGAAGATTTTTTAATAAATTTCGTTTTAAAACCTATTCCCAATTCGGTATATACCCCACCTTTAAAATGATAATTTGTATAATAACCCATTTCTTTTCCCGGTTTATTTTTCAGGGGAAAATTATATCCAAGATCGCCATAAAAAAATGCTTTTTTATCTTCTCCAAAATACCATCTTGCATCTGCAAATAACGGAAGTGTTTTGTAACGATAATTATCTATTCCGATTCCTATTCCAGGAGACCAGTTGGAAAATTTAATTCCGTTTATTGTCTGAAACGCTGTATTCGTATGGTTTTCACCTCCAACTATGGCAAACTGGTTAATAGAATGAAAGCGAACTTTTTTCTTTTGTGCGGAAAGAGCAGATGGCATCAACAAAGAAATTATTAAAATAAAAATCAAATTTTTCATCATGATTTGCTTTTTGAAATTCCGATTTTACTTATCAAATGAATATTATTTGTATCAGAATAATCGTATTGATACAATCCATCTTGGGCAACCACCAAAGCGATATGATTATAAGCAATTACATCATAAGTTTCAATATTTGAAAATTGTTTTATTAATTGCAAACCAGAAACATCAGATGCATTGTAAATTTTTAATCCATCGCTACCATCGCAGATGAACAAAAGATTTCCATCTTTGGATAATCCATGCGGATTAGTAAATGGATATACTTTAATCAGCTTTGGATCGGTGATATTATTTAATTGTAAAATTTCCAATTGATTGGAAAATCCCTGGCAGGCAGAGCCGGAGCGAAGTGTAACATAAGCAAAATTATCATCTGCTATTACGGGGTCACAACTTTGTACATGAGAAAATTGACCGATTGAAACGGGTTTATCCGGGTTACTAATAGTATAAATGAACATGCCACTTTGGGAACCAATAAATAATTTGTCTTTAAAAGGAAATATGGTTTCTACATTCCAGCTTCCAACATTCACTTTATTTTTATAAACAGGATTGTCAGCATTGGTTATATCGAATACATTCAAATCAGCGTAGGAAACTGTATAAATGCGATTATCAACAATGGCAAAACGCGCCATTGATCCGCCTTTGCCAATTGGAGAAGATGAATTTTTAGAACCTCCGCCTGACTGCGCACTTGAAAAATCCGTGTACACATTGGGCGAATAATAAACCAGACCACCATCGCCACAATTTTGTATGACAGAAGTATCGCGCTTCACCCAATCGGTAATTATCTTTGTTGAATCGCCATAAAAACCTGAATTGTAAATTCGATAGGGGAATACACCTTCATTATAGTTTTTAACGGCCACATTTAACGGGTTGCTGATATCAAGGGTAACCAGGTCGGTGTAGAGATCTGCGTATAAAGTCGTTCCTTTCAATGCTAAATCCATATTCCCGGGGATATTGATAAACGCTATATTTTGAGGCGCTTCAGGATTACGGTTGTCTATCACATGAATACCCTTGTCTACTTCATTGAGGAAAATATAATTTCCAAGAAGTACCATTTTGCCTGCATTGACTATTTCCTGTGGCTTGCTACTTTTTATATTGGCTCTCACTTCAGCAGCAGTTTTATAAACAGGCTGATAATAGGTATAAGTGTAAATCTTTTTGCAGTTGTCTTTTACACAACTGTTTAAAAAAGTAAAAAGAAATAAAATGGCAATTACTTCAAAAATCCTTTTTAAATTTTTCATGATGATTCATTTTACTCTTGACCATTGAAAATTAAAAAGCGTTGCATTGAATGGAAATTATTTTTTTTGAAATGAAATTTCAGTTTTAATTCCAATAAATGTAAAATGGGTTTTGTTGTACAATCCTGAATTGGCAAGTTTTGTAGTTCCATAATAAAAATAGGGGCCTACATCAAAAGGTCTTTTCCCTTTGGTAAAAAATGTTGCAGAAATTCCTGTGTTCAATCCAAATTGTGTTTTATTAAAAATTGAATTGTCTTTGTAATAATAGCCATTGACTGGTGTGAATTGTAAGGCATTGGTACCAAGCAGTCTGGAAATATTTATTCCTCCATTCCAAAATAAGGGCAAGTTTGTATTTTTATTGAGTTGAATTTTTATCGTGGCAGGAACTTCAAGATAGTGAAAATTGCTCCGGTATGAATGGACCGGATTCACGGAATTATAAAAGCTGGTTAATGAGGAATATTGCGAAGCGGGCAATGGCAAAATAATTTTTTTCCCGACTTTATTTACAACAGAATAATATTTGTAAGAAATGCCCAAAGAGATTTTTGTTTTGGGCGAGAGATTCTTTTTAATAAAAATCCCGGCCATAAAAGCACCTGAATTTTTTATAGGTGAGGGGCGATAATAATAACCTGGATTTCCACCGTTAGAATTTCCGCCCTGCGGCCCACCTGAATTCAGGTCCAACAATGGAAAATGTTTTTCTAAAATATTATTTCCAATTACCGAGGTTCCACCGGAAAAAGTAATACCAAAATCCCATGGATTTTTATGTTGTTTTTTAAAAGAATTTGTAATTAGAGAATCATTATTTTCAAATAATTCCTGGCTTTTTTTTTCGGCTGCCAGTTGATTGGAAAAGTCTTCAAGGCGGATTGATTTTTGAATAATGTTCCTTACAACCATCTGATTTGCATTGTCAATTTCAGACAAACCTGGCTTAATTTCAATCAGTTCATTCGCCTTATCTAATCCAATTTCAGGATCTTCCTTATTTCCTGGTTTACTATAATTTTTATTGGGTTCTGATGTAAAATAATCAATTGATTTTCTCTGGTGCTTTTCGCTCCTTGTTGTACTCCTATTGAAAGTATCCACTTTAAATTTTTGAGTATTCCTTTTTAAAACACTTCCGGAATCAATGTTTCCCCAATTATTGCCCGTGGTAATCCCGGATTTTACAAAAGAAGAATCTTCATTATTTGCCTGCCTACCGGACCGGTAGGTTGGTTTATTATCTTTTTTCAATTGGCCGATCTGGTGATGTTGCGAGTTATTACTTTCTCCTGGATTAAATAAGTAATAAGCCCCTGACAGAAAGATTACCATTAAAAATAAAAATAGAAGAATCAGTTTTCTGCGTTTATGTTTTTTGCCAATTCGTTTTTCAACATTTTGCCATACAGAATCTGAAGGAGGAATTTTAAATTCGTCCAGTTGTTGCTGCACATTTTTTTCAAAATTATTTTGTTCCATAGCGGCCACTTTGTTTTTTTAAAGAAAATTTTTCAATCCATTGGATCAATAAAACCCGCGCCCTGGCATATTGTGATCTTGAAGTTCCTTCGCTGATACCCAGCATGGATGCTATTTCCAGGTGTTTGTATCCTTCTACCGCGTGAAGATTAAAGATGGTTTGAAAGCCGGTTGGTAATTGTCGGATTAAGTCTGCCAGTTCTTTTGCGTGGAGAATTACTTCTGGATTTTCTGTAGAAACCAAATGCAAAGGCATTTCATCAAAAGAAAGATCATAACGGTATTTCTGATTGGTTTTTAAAAAATTTAATGCGGTATTTACCATGATCTTCCTGATCCAGCTTCCTAATTCTCCGTCGCCTTTAAACTGGTTTAGTCTTGCAAATACTTTTATAAATCCTTCCTGCAAAACTTCCTCTGCGTCGCTTAAACTCTTGGTATACCTGAAACACACCCCCAGCATTGGAGGCGCAAAATGATCATACAGCCTTCTTTGTGATTCAGGTTTTCCTTTCAAACAATCTTTAAGTAATAAATCCTGGTCCATTTATCTCTCTTGACAACAGATTTTTTCTTTTCGTTGCATACACGCCACTTTTTATTTTTTTAGGCAAAAAAAATGCGATGAACCATCGCATTTTCCAAAATATAATCTTTTCTGTTATTGAATTAATGCTGCAATTTTATCAAGTGGAATAGAATTGGCAAAGGAAAGTACGCTGTTTTCATCCATTCCATTCGCTGTAATGGTAATTAAAGCGCTTTTAAAAGGAATCTGCAATTGATAATTCTGTTTGCCATTCACGTTATCACCTTGTTTTTCAAGCCTTGATTTGTAACCCTGGATTTTTACCACTTTTGTTGTTGAATTTCTCATCATGCCACCCACAAAGGGCATATTTAAAAAAGCATTAAGGCTGGAAATGAGCGGCGAGTTGCTAATAATTTCCACCTGGCTGCCGGTAGTGTCGCCGTAAGACCGGTGAACAGTTGCTCCTACAAAACCTACATTTGCGGTAACCTGGTCGTCTTTTTCTACCGACGGCTGTTCATTCATTTTAGCCGGTAATAATTTTAAAACTTCTTTGCCTACAATCATATCAATTTCCTGGATCGCTTGCTCCAGCGAAAAATGAGCATCAGCAAGTTTACCAGACGCATAAGAAGTCTTTGCATCAGCGACATATTTTGAAAAATCCTGTGCTTGTACGGCGATTGTAAAAAAAAGCAGGAGTGTTAAAATGGAATATTTTTTCATGGTCTTTTTTTTGAAGTGATTATTTTTCTCCCAATGATTTTTTGATGTTATCAATGCTAAAAGCATTTGCAGTATTCATCACTTCGTCTTCATTGGCAAAATTGATGCATTCCCAAACGATCATTGAACTTTGACCGATCGGAACTATTAATGTATACCCGCTGCTTTCATCATAAGTGATCAGCGCCTTATTTCCCTGGACTTTTACCTGTTTTGCTTTTGGCTCATTCCCATTGGATTCTACAGCGTAGACATTTCCAAAATAGGCATTTACCAGCCCTGAATACAACATATTATTCCCAATAGTAATCGTACATTGTTTGTCTTTTTTATCAGAATACACGCGTTGAATAGTCATATTGTTCCAGCCCCATTGAGTACTTACCACTTTATCTTGTGTGGTATCTTTTTCCAATCCATCTACATTGTCAGGAAGTGATTTCAATAGCTCATGACCCAATTGAATTTCAATTCCGACTAAAGCCTGCTGAACGGCATACCGTGCATCGCTGTAGTTATTTCCTGAAAAAGCTTTTGACGCATCGTCAATTGCTGCATTTACATCCGGCGGCGTGGTGTTTTTGAGTCCGGCTCCCCCTTTGTTTGTCGGTTTGCCCCTATTGGAACTCTCAGTTGTTGATTCGGCGGGATTGTTATTGTCTGATGATTCTACACCGGTTTTCTTTTCTACCACTTTGTTAACGGCTGAATTGGCTTTTTCTTTCAGCTTCTTTAAAATTTGTGCCTGCGAAAAATGAGGCAGGGAAAGGAAAATTCCACTGCACAGAATTATGGCGATCTGTTTCATTGCCTTGATTTTTAATTATGATTAAGGGGAATTCCGGAAGAAGTTTTGGATAGGAAAAAGGAGCTATTACGTAAAACTAAGCCAATTAATTTTGATAGCAAAACGAATTTTATGAAAAAAATTCACGTAAATATGGAAAGATAAAAAGTTACTTTTTAAGGATGGATTTCGTCACTAAGAAACCGGTATTTTTGGAAAAAAAATATGAAAGATTTGAAGCACTTGGATGAAAAATATATCTGGCATCCTTACACGCATCAAAAAAGTATGATGGCGGCAGTTCCTATTGTAGAAGGCAAAAAATCTTTGCTGATAGATGAAAATGGGAAGAAATATATTGATGGGATAAGCAGTTGGTGGGTGAATATTCACGGGCACGGAAATAAGTTTATCGCTAAAAAACTCTATGAACAGGCAAAAAAGCTGGAACAGGTAATATTCACCGCGTTCACACATAAGCCTGCGGTAGAGCTCGCAGAAAAATTGTTAAGCGTTTTGCCTGGAAATTTTTCTAAAATTTTTTATACAGATGATGGTTCTACCGCTACGGAAGTGGCTATTAAACTTTCTATTCAATACTGGAAGAATGTGGGAAATAACCAGCGTAGTAAGGTTCTTGCATTTCATAATTCTTATCATGGGGATACGTTTGGCGCTATGAGTGTGAGTGAGCGGGGAATATATACATCCGCTTTTCAGGATAAATTGTTTGATGTGGTTTTTATCGATACCCCGGATGGAAACAATTTTGAACAATTAATAAGCGAAATTGAGAAACACAAAGATGAGGTGGCTTGTTTTATTTATGAGCCTTTGCTCCAGGGTGCAGAAGGGATGAGAATGTATGATGCAAAAGGTTTGAACGAACTACTTGGTTATTTAAAAAGTGAGAAAATTATTTGTATAGCGGATGAAGTGCTTACCGGTTTTTATCGTACGGGCAAATTTTTTGCAGGAGATTATATGGAGGAGAAAGCTGATATTATTTGCCTGAGCAAAGCGCTGACTGGCGGTACGATGGCCTTAGGAGTTACTGCATGCACTCAAAAAATTTATGATGAGTTTGTAAGCGACGATAAAACGAAAACACTTTTTCACGGGCATTCATTTACTGCTAATCCACTGGCCTGCGTAGCTGCTATTGCCAGTTTTGAATTGATTCAAAAAAAAGAATGCCTGGAAGGAATTAAGAACATTATTTCACATCATCAAAAATTTACTAAGAATCTCCATAAGCTGGAAGAAAAGAATTTTATAAAAAACGTTCGCCAGGTAGGTACTGTTCTTGCTTTTGAAATTTGCACTGCCGATAAAGATGATTATCTGAATAAGGTTAGCCAAGCATTTACTCCTTTCTGCATGAAACACGGCGTTTATCTGCGTTCTATGGGAAATACGATCTATGTGATGCCACCGTACTGTATCAC
>JBIQMJ010000053.1:0-16853 GCA_044463445.1 Segetibacter koreensis | reverse complement strand
TGACCCACCATTCCGGTGATGTTGACCCACCCCTTTTTTAGAAAAATAAATTGCACTTACTCCATGGCCGGTGTCTTCACCGACCAGTTTAGGAAATATTAATTTTATGATAAGCCTGTCTGCCGACAGGCAGGGAAAAAAAATCTTGCAAAGGGGAAAGGTTTAAAACCACTTTTAAATCTTTCTCTTTCAAAAGAAATTTAAAAGAAGAATCTACCATATTAACTCCTCGACTTTAGGTACATAGGAACCACATGTTGTACGCAGCAGGTTCATTGTCAGAGCTGTCCAACTGTTACAATTGGTTTTTGGCGAATGTCAAACCCTTCACTAAATATTTATTGTGAAGGAAGAATGCAATCATAAACTTTGCAGTATAGGTTTGATCATCCAGTTTATAAATCGATTTCTTACTAAACGCTGATACAGTGCTCGCAAAATCCCGCTGGAAGTCTTTGGCTTTTTCAGAGTTAACTAAAAAGGTAAATGTATCGAACACAAACACGTCGAACATTAAATGTCTCGTAGAAGAAACAAATTCTAATTGTCTTTTTGAGTCGAGCTTTACTTTGCCTTGTTCAGTAACACCCATACCATTTTCACCTATGTTTAGATCAGAAAAATCAAGTCGCTCGAACGCCCCGATACTATCAAGTCTGTACTCGAATCCACCCATGTCATCGCCACGTGTATAATTTCCCGCTAGCAATCGTAAACTTTCATTGCTTATTAAATCAAAAGACTTCAAATCCTTGAGCAAAGTGTCTTGTAGTCTTTGTCCGAAAGAAAAAATAGAAATAAATAACAGCGATATCGTTGCAATAGCTTTTATCAGAGGTTGCTTAAAATTGCGTACAACGGCCACGCATTTATGCAGGACTGGAATTAGAATTCCTTCTGCCGTAACCGTTGCCAAATTTATAATTAAAAGTTCATTGTTATTACTATCGCTCAATAAAGTTTTTTGCGCCTGAACTTCTGCTGAAAGGTGCACCACTGCTCATTTTTAGCACTTCAGCCAGGCTTGCATAAATGCGAATGTTACCTGCCGCGTTTCGTCGTAGGAAATCTTATTTTTGTCGTGTCCCAGCTAATATCGCTTGGATAATAATTTTTGTTTTTTTCTTTATATTGTAAAACAATCTTCTCTTCCTGTGTCACTTTTCTGGTAAGCCATTTAACATGGTTCGACGTATCGTTGAACATCATCCTAATTTTTGAAAGAGGCGCAGATTTTATTGTGTCAACTGATAATGCAATAGCAACAAGCTTCTCAGAATTATCATTGGATAAAATATTTAGTTTAATAAAGTCTTCAATATTGTTAGTAGGAATTTGCACGATGTCTTTAGGCCTTAAATTAATAAATGCTGGCAATTCTTCAACAACGTCGTTCGAACCAAATATAATTTGTTGTTGGTAATAAAATATTTTTCCAGAACTGTCCACAATAAAATTAAAGGGCAAGTAAATATCTACTGGTGGCGGTGGTTTCGTTGTTAAATTAGGAACAATGAAAGTCTCGTTAATATTCTTTGTCTGGTCTGAGCAAGAAATAAAAAAAAATAGAAAGATTATATTTTTCAAGCGTCTTTTGGTAATAAGATTCATTTGTAAAAAGTTTCCATAAAGTGGCAGATAACGTTTGTATTTATGAATGTACGAACTAACAAACGTATTTTAATACAATAAATTGTTTTGTTCATTATCAATATGTTACTTCCTTTTTGCGAAGTATATATTAAGAAAACAGATCTTTCGTAAATACAGCCTTGCTATTTTTATAAGAAACCTTCTATATCTTCCAAGGGCTTAGAATAGTATTTACCTCATCGCCGGTGTCTTCTCTCCGAGCAGTTCAGGAAATAGCCGGGGTAAATTTCATTTCCATTGAAAGCGACCATTTTCTCCATTAACTGTAGATTCCGAACCATGTTGACCCACCATTCCGATTTATGTTGACCCACCATTCCGGTGATGTTGACCCACCCCTTTTTTAGAAAAATAAATTGCACTTACTCCATGGCCGGTGTCTTCACCGACCAGTTTAGGAAATATTAATTTTATGATAAGCCTGTCTGCCGACAGGCAGGGAAAAAAAATCTTGCAAAAGGGAAAGGTTTAAAACCACTTTTAAATCTTTCTCTTTCAAAAGAAATTTTAAAGAGGTGTGGCATATTAACTTCCCAAACTCAAGTATGTAGGAATCACGTTCGCCTAATTGTTAAACAAGTTGTAGGTACTGCTTTTCAAGTGTCACATTAAAATGAATGTCCGCTTTTAATGCCTTAAAAACCTTTAAGACAGTGTCAATAGTCGCACTGTTTGCACTACTTTCCAATTTAGAGATTTGGGCTTTTTGAACTCCTATAAGTTCACCTAATTGTTCCTGTGTCAAATTACGCTTTTGTCTCGCCGTTTTAATCATTCGACCTAAAATGTCCATGCTAAGTTCGTATTCATATTGATCTCTATCTTTTGTACCTTTCTTACCGATGTATTTGTCTTTTATTTCGGCAAGTGAATATGATTTCATTGCTGCCTTTGCCATAATGTTATTTTTTAAGTTTACTCTCAAAATACTTTTTCCGAATATTGATTGCCCTTTCGATTTCGTTTGCCGGCACTTTGTCAACTCTGTCCGCTTCTTCTAAAAATCTTGTTTGGAAGTATTGCAATGAAAAGTGTTTTCGCAAAGATAAATAAAGTTTCCATATTTAGAAACTATACTCTAACATGTCAAATTTTGAAGAAAGGGTCTGGAGCTTAAGCTCCACGTTTACCCATTTTGAGATGGCGGGGCGCCGTTAACTACCTAAAACTCTGTCACGCTTGAAATATAGAACTGCTCATAGGTTTTAAAATGAGCTACTAATTTAGAATTGGCCTTATCAGTCTTACGGAAATAATCAATCATAATAGTTGAGTCAACCATTAATTTTTTGTCCGCCATGCTGCAATACTTTTTCGGTTTTCCTCAATCACCTGTAGTTCTTTGTCAGAATAGACAGGTCCGTTGAGTAAATATTCAATAAAGCCATCCTTATCTTTTATTGTTGGCCCTTCCTCGGCAAGTTCCTGCCGTAATCTTGCTTTCTGTCCCGGTGTCAGACTTTTGACTAATGTCAAGAGTTGCTGAAAAGGGACTTGTACTTTCATTTCCATGATTCAAATTTACAAATTATTGTCTATAAGAGTGTGGGCTGTGAAAATGGGGGCTTACAATGGGTTCCCATGCGGCGGTAAAATATCACGTTTCCCAGGCTGCCTTTTACAAATAGGTCTGTCACCTTTGCCATAATCTTTTGATTGAGTTGATTACCTTTTTCTATTTACCTGCAGGCTGATTGCCTATTACCTGCGCCTGTTCCACTACGTTCCCTCTACGTTAATTAACGTAGTGGAAACGTAGTTTATTGCTGGCGGGTAGCAGAGAGGTAGCTGGGAGGTATAGGAGATGTGCTGTTTAGCTGTTTTTAAAAAATAATGGAAGGATGGTTTTATAGGTTTTGATGAAGTGGTTTATATAACGGTTGAGGGATGGTTACTTTTTTAAAATTACCAAGGATGGTTTTTAATCGTTTGCTATTGATAATTGATTGGTAAAGGTTTTCTTCTATTGTCCCTTATTGCGGAGTAACCGCAGTGATAGTGGGGATTGTAATTGTGTTCATGCTCCTTTTAATTGTGCTATTATTTAATAGTATAGATTCCCATATACAAATAATTATCTTACTGTCGTTGTAAACGGGAGGGGTGAGAAATTTTATGAATTTCGGGGAAGAAGGGGGGCGTTTTATAAAAGGATTCACCATTCTGAAATTGCCCGCTAATTTTTTGAGTGGAGCCAGAAATAATCGGTTTTGTATTTTTTGAGGAAAGTATTGGGAGAGATGCTTATATTTGAAAATAATTGTTTATAATTTAACTGCGTCCTACCGAAAACATTGATTATCCAGTTTGCATCAGTTGCTTATGATCAATAAAAAGACATTATCAGAAAGAGACATTTGTACTAAGTTTATAACCCCTGCGATTGAAAGCGCAGGGTGGGATAGGCTTACACAAATTTTGGAAGAGGTTTCTTTTACAGATGGTAGAATTTATGTTCGGGGAAAATTAACAGCACGCGGTAAGCGCAAAAGAGCCGATTATATTCTGTATTATAATTCTAATCCTCTTGCCATTATTGAAGCAAAGGATAATAATCATTCTATGAATGCCGGCATTCAACAGGCGTTTGATTATGGACAAACGCTTGGCATCCCTTTTATATTTAGCAGCAATGGTGATGGATTTCTATTTCATGATGCTACCTCCTCTGATCACACAATAGAAACCGAACTTTCTCTGGACAACTTCCCTTCACCAGAAGCTCTATGGGAGAAATTTAAAAAATATAAAGGCATCGTTTCTGAAGAACAGGAGAAGATCATTTCACAGCAATACTTTTCAGATGGTTCGGGCAGAAAACCCAGGTACTACCAGGAAATTGCTATCAATAGAACTTTGGAAGCGATTTCAAAAAACGAAAACAGAGTATTGCTTGTGATGGCCACCGGCACCGGAAAAACTTATACTGCGTTTCAGATTGTTTATCGTTTATGGAAGGCAAAAGTAAAAAAGCGCATTCTTTATCTTGCCGACAGAAATGTCCTTATCTCTCAAACCAAAAATAATGACTTCAGGTTTTTTGGCGATAAGATGACATGGGTAAAACATCGACAGGTTGATAAAAGTTTTGAGGTTTACCTTGCGCTTTACCAGGGACTTTCCGGTACTGATGAAGCAGCCAATATTTACAAACAATTTTCACCTGACTTTTTTGATCTGGTAATTATTGATGAGTGTCACCGTGGAAGCGCTTCGGAAGATAGCGCCTGGAGAGAAATACTTTCCTACTTTAAAAACGCTACTCATCTTGGCTTAACCGCTACTCCTAAAGAAACGAATGAAATCTCCAACATTGAATATTTCGGCAAGCCTATATATACTTATTCCTTAAAGCAAGGTATCGAAGATGGATTCTTAGCTCCTTATCGCGTAGTAAGGGTTGGGTTAAATATTGATTTGGAAGGATGGCGACCTGAAAAGGGCAAATTAGATAAAAGCGGAAATGAAATTGAAGACAGGATTTATAATCGGCGTGACTTTGACAGGAATATTGCGATAGATGAAAGAACCGACACGGTTGCGGCAAAGATTACTGAATTTTTAAAAGGTGCCGGAAGGTTTTCAAAGACGATTGTTTTTTGTGTGGATATTGATCATGCAGAAAGAATGCGCAGCGCTTTGGCTAAAGCAAATCCCGACCTTGTGAAAGAAAATTATAAGTATGTGATGCAGATCACCGGGGATAATATTGAAGGCAAGAATGAGTTGGATAATTTTATCAACCCGGAAGAAAAATATCCGGTCATTGCTACAACTTCCAAATTAATGTCAACCGGCGTGGATGCACAAACTTGCAAAGTGATCGTGCTGGATAGTAATATTCAAAGCATGACAGAATTCAAGCAGATTATTGGCCGTGGCACGAGAATAAGGGAAGACTTTGGAAAATTATATTTTAGCATCCTTGATTTTAGAAACGTAACCGATCTCTTTGCTGATCCTGATTTTGACGGCCCGCCAATCCGGATCAAAGAAGCAACAGAAGACACGGATTTGTCACTTGTTGAAGAGGAGGAGGAAGAAAACACAGAGCCAGTCATTGATGCTATATCCGGAGAAGAAATGGTGATGAAAAAGCCATCTGTCAGGTATCCTGAAAACAATGCAAAGTCTTTTGCCGGAGAAAGACCGCAAAAGATCTATGTAAATGGGGTAGATGTTTCTGTACTTGTTTCAAGGGAAATGTATTTTGATAATAACGGGAAGCCAATAACAATTTCTTTGAAAGACCATTCCAGGGAAATGATTAAAAATCATTTTGCCACACTGAATGATTTTTTAAATAAATGGAATGACGGTGAGAAGAAAGCAGCCATCATCAAAGAACTGGAAGAACAGGGCGTGATGGTAGAAGCATTGAAAGATGCAGTGGACAAAGAAGCGGATCTGTTTGATATCATTTGCCACGTGGCTTATGATAAGCCGCCATTGACAAGAAAAGAAAGAGCGAACAATGTAAAGAAGAGAAATTATTTTACGAAGTATGGCCCACAAGCAAGAAAAGTGTTGGAAGCTTTATTGGATAAATATGCGGATGAAGGAATTACCACAATAGAAAACAATGAAGTTTTATCAATTGATCCGTTAACGGAATTTGGAACGCCGCCGGAAATAATCAGGCTGTTTGGAAGTAAAGAAAAGTATGATTTGGCTGTAAAAGATTTAGAAAAACAATTGTATCAGTTTGCATGATGAAGTATCGGATATATATTGATGAGGTTGGAAATTCTGATTTAAAAAGTTCCGCTAATGAAGATCATCGTTTTCTGTGTCTTACCGGTGTTATTTTTAGCCTGGACTACGTACGGGAAATTTTGCAACCAGAATTAGAATCATTGAAATCGAAATATTTTGGTTCCCATCCTGATGATCCTGTAATTTTTCACAGAAAAGAACTTGTGTATAAAAAACCGCCTTTTCATTCATTGCTAAACCCTGAAATATCACAAAAGTTCGATGCAGAATTTTTAAATCTTCTTGCTAAATGGGACTATAAAGTAATTGGTGTAGTGATAGATAAGCAAGAGCATAACAATACTTATGCTTCAACATGGAAATATGACCCCTATCATTATTGCCAGGAAATACTATTGGAAAGGTTTAAATTATTTTTGAACATTCAAAATGCAATAGGAGATGTAATTATTGAATCAAGAGGAGGGAAAGAAGATATGAGGCTAAAAAAGTCTTTCCGCGCTTTAATGAATAAAGGAACCAACTACCTTACTTCGGAGGAATTAAATAAATGGCCTCTCTTCAAAAGAATTAAAGGTAAAAGCAAAAGGAGCTAACATTGCAGGCCTGCAAATTGCAGACTTACTTGCACATTCAGTTAGAAGGTATGCGTTTAAAACAATTCTGAAAAGAAAAGATGAAAAAACTACATTTTCTGATAGTATAATTGATATACTTGTTGCAGGTAAATTTTTTAAATATAAAGGAAGGATTTATGGTTATGGTGTTAAGAAACTTCCTTAAAATAAAAAACCCCTTTACAGGGGCAAGGGCCATTCAACCCTCCACCTCCGCTTAAGCGGATTGGTGTAAAGATAGTAAAGATTTTCTTTACTAAACAAAAAATACGGGCAAAATTGCATTGCAAAATTGCACAACAATTTTGTATAATGGAATTGTCTAGCAGGATTAACAGATAAAAATGAACAAAAAATTAATACATAATGTCTAACCTAACCTCTACCATAAAATCCATCCAGGACATCATGCGTAAAGACGCTGGTGTGGATGGCGATGCACAACGAATCTCCCAATTGGGTTGGATGTTGTTTTTAAAAATATTTGATGAAAAAGAAAACGACTGGGAGATAACCAATGAAGATTACAGATCTCCTATACGCAAAGATTTGCGCTGGCGCAATTGGGCGGCTGATGAAGAAGGAATGACAGGTGATGAGTTATTGGGTTTTGTAAATGATACGCTGTTCCCGACATTAAAAAATATGTCGCTTCGCAATAATAAGGATGCAGCAAGAATGGTGAGAGATGTTTTTGAAGACTCTTACAATTACATGAAAAGCGGTACACTACTGAGGCAGGTGATTAATAAAATAAACACGGATATACATTTAACCACCCAGGCTGACCGCCATGCTTTCAATGATATTTATGAACAAATATTAAAAGACCTGCAAAGTGCAGGCAACGCCGGTGAGTTTTATACGCCACGCGCCGTTACGCAGTTTATTGTTGAAATGGTAAATCCTCAATTAGGTGAAACCGTGCTTGATCCCGCATGTGGTACTGGCGGCTTTTTGGTAAATGCGATTGATTTTATTTTAAAACATCAGAAAGTAAAAACTTTAGAGGAAAGAGAAACGTTACAAAACAGCATACGCGGTGTAGAAAAAAAACCATTGCCACACATGCTGGCTACTACCAATATGATTTTGCATGGCATAGAAGTGCCCTCTATTGACCATGATAATTTATTAAGCAGAAGTTGGGTAGAATGGACTGATAAAAGCAGGGTGAATGTTGTTCTTACCAATCCACCCTTTGGAGGTATGGAAGAGGATGGTATTGAAAATAATTTTCCTGCACAATTTCGCACAAGAGAAACAGCGAACCTCTTTATGGCGCTGGTTATTCACCTGTTGAAAGATGAAGGCAGGTGTGGATTGGTATTGCCGGATGGCTTCTTGTTTGGCGAAGGCGTTGCAACGCGAATAAAAGAAAACCTGTTGGATAAATGTAACCTGCATACGATTGTTCGTTTACCCAACGGCGTATTTGCTCCTTATACCGGCATTAAAACCAATCTCTTGTTTTTTACAAAAGGAACACCAACGAAAGAGGTGTGGTATTTTGAACATCCTTATCCTGATGGTGTAAAAAACTACAATAAAACCAAACCGATAAATATAAAAGAGTTTGACCTTGAGCGAAAGTGGTGGAAGAAGCGGGAAGAAAATGAATATGCCTGGAAAGTAAGCGTGGAAGAATTGAAAGAGCGCAATTATAATTTTGATATTAGAAACCCACATACTGCGGAAGAAGAACAAAAATATACAAGCAGTGAACTAATGGATTTGCTTGCGAAATCTTTTATGAGAAGTAGTCAATTATTGAAACAATTAGAACAAGAATTGAAAGAAATTTGATTTGATGATAGCAGCAGCCATAACGATATTAGCCAAGAGAGAAGATTTATATAATTCTATTTTAAAAGCGGAAATATTTAAAGAACTCGAAAGAGATTATCAAACTATAGGGTTAGACAAATTACTTACAGATAGAAAAAATGGTACTTGGGGGAAAGATTATATAGAAGGAGGTATTAAGGTCAAAGTATTAAGAAGTCAAGATATAAGACATGGATTTATAGACTACGAGAAAGCTGAAGTTCGATATGTTTCTAATGTCGATTTAAAAAAAAATCAGCTGATGAATGGAGATATTCTCGTAATCAAATCAAACGGAAGCGAAGATCTAGTTGGAAAGTCACAGATTTATTATTCTAATCAACAAGATACATTTATCCCTTCTAATTTTTTAATGAGAATTAGGGCTAATCAAGATTTAGTAATCCCTGACTATTTGGATTTATTTCTTAAATCTCCACAGGCTTTAAAATGGAGGACCGATAAACAATCTACAACTACGGGTCTTCGCAATTTGGATACTCAAGGTTATCTTTCCGTAAATGTTCCACTACCATCTTTAAAAGAACAAGAGAGTATTGTCGCTAATTACAATTCATTTAGAAATGGAGATTTTTCCAAGAAGACTATTTTTGATTTAACAAGAATAGAAAGGTTTAAAAATTTCTGTGGTGCCAATACTAACATTGCAATTGAGTTTGATAAACAACATGCCTATCTCCAAAATCTTCGCCAAACAGTATTGCAGGAAGCAGTACAGGGAAAACTAACCACACAAGACCCAACAGACGAGCCTGCAGCAGAATTACTAAGACGCATAAAAGCCGAAAAACAAAAACTAATAAAAGCAGGCAAGCTTAAAAAAGAAAAAGAACTGCCGCCAATAACAGAAGATGAAATTCCATTTGAATTACCGGAAGGATGGGCGTGGTGTAGGTTGGGAGAGGTGGGGATTTTAAAAAGAGGAAAATCTAAGCATAGACCAAGAAATGATAGGAGATTATTTCTGGATGGAATTTATCCTTTTATTCAAACGGGAGAGGTATCAAAAGCAAAAAAACAAGGTGGTTTAATTACTTCAATTAATGGTTATTACAATGAGTTTGGTTTAGAGCAAAGTGAAATGCAAAAGGCAGGCACGCTTTGTATTACAATTGCGGCAAATATTGCAGAATATGGTTTCCTAGGTCTTGATGCCTGTGTACCGGATAGCATTGTTTGTTTTAATTCTGTTGAAGAAGTTACTTCTAGATATGTTAGTTATTTTATTGATGTCTCGAAAGGCATGCTTGAAAAATTTGCTCCCTCAACAGCTCAAAAAAATATCAACCTTGGAATTTTAAATGAACTAAAATTTCCTCTTCCCCCCCTTCCAGAACAACAACGCATAGTAGCCAAAGTAAAGCAATTACAACGACAACTAAGCCAGTTAGAAGAACAGGTACAACAAAGCAGGGAATATGCACAGCATTTATTACAAAGTTTATTGAGAGAGGCGTTTGAGGAGAAGGGAAAGGTGTATGAGATGGCAGAGGAAAAGGTAACGATGGTTGCGGAGGAGTGATAACAAGTAAGTTGATTTATTAACTAGTACTTAAAATCTAAATTTTATATCGATGGCAATTTTAAAGAGATACAAAGTCGAAAACTTCAGATCAGTTCAAGATAGCGGTTGGATTGATTGTGATTGCGTTACAACTTTGGTTGGGATAAACGAAGCAGGTAAATCTAACTTACTTCTTGGATTATGGAAGTTAAATCCGGCTAGAGAAGGTAAGATTGATATCTTACACGATATGCCGGTTTCTAAATTAAGTAGTTTACGTAAAGTGCCGGCTACCGTAAAATTTATTACAGCTGAATTCGAGCTCGATGATGAAACCATACAAGAAATTCAGTCAAAGATAAAATGTGACTTGCAGGACGATAAAACTGTAACTGTCAGCAGATATTATGATGGCAATTATACATTCGAATTTCCCAGTGGAAATCCTAAATCGACTAAAGTTGACCTTACAAGCAAAGAATCAGAGGAAGGGAAAGAACCTTTAGTTGAAGAAACCATTGTTCAATACGATGTTGCTGAATTACATCGCGAAGTTTTAAATGCATTACCCAAGTTTGTGTATTATTCCAATTATGGAAACTTATCATCAAAAATTTATCTCCCTAATGCAATTAAATGGCTGCACGGAAATACAGTTGAAGGAATAGATATCAACGAAGATCAAATCAGAACGTTGAGAGTACTTTTTGAATTCGTGAATTTGGATCCAAAAGAGATATTGGAATTAGGTAAAGATCCTAAGGAGATGGCAATAGCCAGGAATGGAAGAAACGTTAATGCTCAACCCTCCGCTGCTGAAATCCAAAAAGCGGAGGATGATAAGGAAGAAAGAAGTATTCTTCTTCAATCCGCTTCAGGCGATCTAACAAAAAAATTTAGCGAATGGTGGAAGCAAGGTCAGTATAAATTTAGATTTGAAGCGGATGGCGATTATTTTCGTATTTGGGTATCAGATAGCGTCAGAACAGATGAAGTAGCATTAGAACTCCGTAGCACTGGTCTTCAATGGTTTATTAGCTTCTATCTTATTTTTCTTGTTGAAAGTCAGGAGCAACATAAGGATGCAATATTATTGCTTGATGAAGCAGGTCTGACCTTACACCCCCTGGCTCAGAAGGATCTTGCACTTTTTTTTGATAACTTATCTCAAAGCAACCAAATTATTAATACTACTCATTCTCCCTTTATTGTGGATACATCTAACATTGATAGATGCAGAGTAGTGTATATAGATAAAGAAGGCTATACCGTTGCTTCAAGCAATTTGAGACAAGGAGACGATTCGTTGAATGAAAAGTCAATTTATTCGGTTCACGCAGCTTTGGGTTTAAGTGTTTCTGATGTCTTATTGCAGGGTTGTCAAGTTATTGTAGTCGAAGGACCTTCCGATCAGTTTTATCTGAATGCAATTAAAATATTTTTGATTAAAGAGAAACTTATATCCCCGGAGCAGGAAATTGTATTTTTACCTTCTGGAGGTGTAAAAGGCGTGCCTGGCGTGGTAAGTATGATTTCAAGCAAAGCCGACGACATTCCTTACATAATTCTTGATTCTGATAATAGTGGTGTGGATGCAAAGAAAAAATTGTTATCAGGTTCGGGTCTTTACCGCGGGTTTGAAAGTTGCATACTTGAAATTAAAAATTATATTGGGATGGATGGGAGTGAAGTTGAAGATTTGATGTCATTCCAATTACTTCAGAAAGGTATCAATAAAATTTTTAGTTCGGTAGATGAACCTGAATTTCAGGATAAGTATGATCCGAAGAAGCCTATTGTTGATCAGATAGAATCATTTGCGAAAGAAAATAGCATCGAGTTAGAGAAAGGATGGAAGGTAAACCTAGCTATGAATTTTAAAATTCAGCTGAAAAATAAAAAACCGACGGACATTCCAGATGGCTATTTGGAAATGTGGACAAAGCTATTCAACGATTTCTTACCGAAATAATACGGATTGATTTATTACACTGGAGTTTAATCAGCAGAACATTAAAGCTAAAAACACAAAGAGATGTTTGATGAACTGAAAAAATATAAAAGATCGGGTCATTTCTTTTTTAAAAGCTCAGACAATTTAAGCATGGTATGCAATGCTCCAAACGACTGCAGCGGTCTGTATTTAGTCTACGCATTAGAACGACAAAAAGTAAATCTAATCTATATTGGAATTTCGGGAAGGCAAGGTGTTGATGGCAATATTATACACAGGCAAGATGGGCTACGCGGAAGATTTTTAACAGGAAAGCAATTTGGTGCATTGAGAAAAATATCGTGGCCACAACAAATGAAGTTAGAAGGTATAGAGGCATTGGATGTTTATTGGTACGTAACTTATGATGGCAACGATAAAGATTTTCCCAAGAAGCTGGAAGATGAATTATTGATGAAGCATAAAAGTTTGTATGGAGTATTGCCACGTTGGAATAGGAAATAACACAAAGAAAAAAATAGAATTTTTGCAATGAGTGAAAATTGTCTTAATTGATAAAGAAAGCAGATGCTAATATTTAATGACAAAAAGTTTATCAAGGCTTCTTTCAATAGTGAGAACGAGTTGGAGCAGGTCGTTATAAACAATTATGAATATCTCTTTGGTCCTGACAGTTTTTACTTGCCTAAGACCATTATTCGTACAGGAGATGGCGCTGGCACAATTCCTGACGGCTTTGCAATAGATGTCAGCCAAAGAAGATGGTACATTGTAGAAGCGGAACTTGGCCACCACGATGTTTGGAATCATATTGCAAAACAAGTATCGAAACAGATAGTAGCTTCTTTGCAACTTATCACTAAAAGAAGCCTCGAAGATATTTCAGTAAACCTTTACAACCATGATGAATACACGAAAGAGAAGTTCACCAATCTGAATATTGCTTCAGTTGATGTTCGCAAAGTTATTCGTGATATTTTGGAGACTGATCCAATCATTGGCATTCCTATCGATTACATTCCAAACGATTTAAAAGACTGGGCACGCCAGCAAAGGCATAATGTGAAGCTCTGGATAGTAAGCAAATTTGTTGAATTTAATAATCCGGTAAATATCATTTATGAATTTCCGGAAGAATTCAAGCCTGTATTAGACACCGAAGAAGAAAGCGAGCCGCCAAAAGCGAATACAGAAATTACACGATATGATGTAGAGATAATTGATTTAATAAACGCCGGTTTGCTCATACCCAACGACAGATTAATTATGTCTTATAAACCGCGGAATGGTGAGCAGCAAACTTATGAGGCGTCGATTTTAACTGATGGCACCTTGGAAGTATTGGGACAAACATTCAGTAGCCCAAGTTATGCGGCGTTAGCGGGAATACACAATTCTGGCAGCGACAGACAAACAGTTAATGGCTGGACTTCATGGAAAACAGCGGCGGGAAGGACATTAGCAGATTTACGTGAAGAGTTGTTGAACACCAAGACTAATGAAACCGTTTAAAAATGAGTTGATGCCTGTTGGATTAATAAAAGGCTTTTTCGATTGCGAAGAACTTGAGTAAATATTTTAAGAACTATAAAATTATTGAGTATGGCATTTAGCAGCGAGACAGGAAACGCAATTTTAAGCCGCTTTCTGGAGGCTTGGCCTGTAGCTTCATTGCGGAAAATGAGCATTGAGCAGTACGCAAATTTAGAGGATCATAATGCATACTGTTATTGGCTTGAATATGGGAGTATAGATTTAGGAGCAATAGGCGGGATGCCTCTCACAAAATTTGGATTATGGAAATATAAAAACAAGAAAGACTATGCTGATACATTTGAATTTGACAATGTGTATGCGTGGAACGGAAAGTTTGGGAAGACAAGACAACAAGCTTTTAAAAATATTATCAACGCCGTCGCAGATATTGCCGAGGCGGCGACTATTCATGACTGGGAGAAGATCCAAAACATAGATTTTCATGCAGTCGCAAAATGGAAAATTGCATTTCTATATTCCTCAAAACAGATAGTACCAATATATACGCGTGAAGGTCTATTAAAAGTGGCGACTGGTTTGGGAGGACGTTTCTCTGAAACAACTCCAACTATGGATCTCCAGATTTTTATTGCTGGTAAAAAGCCGCCAGAGATTGATATGATTGATTTTGCGAGAGATGTATGGGATCACTATGTTAAAGGAAAAGCATTTCGCGATTATTTTATAGTAGGTTCAAAATATAAAAATGAGGACGGAAATGACACGAAAGATGTGTTCCCCGAAATGTTGTCATCAAATACTATTGCAATTGGATTTTTAAATGAATATGACCTAGGTGGACTTGTTGCTGCACCTCCAGAGCAAATAGATGAATTTATTGCAACAAATAGTTCGAGGGAAGAGATCGCAGTATCGAAATTACAGTCTTATTTTCGAATTCTTTTGCATCTTAAACCTGGTGACATTATAGCCGTAAAATCTCATGGTGCATTCGGTACGCTTAAAATAATAGCTTATGCTATTGTTACCGAGAAAAATGGGAAGGTATATGAATACAAACCGGAATCATTAGGACACCATATCAATGTAGAATTTGTTGAAATCGATATCAACAGAAAAACTAACCTAAATTACGCAGGTACTATACATCATGTAAGTTCGGACAAGCCTGATCATTTGAAAGAAATTTTTGGTCCATTTTTGCAAGTCGATGATATCGCACTGGGCAACGAGACTGACGAAGACCAGGATGAAATAAATAGTAAGGTTAAATCAGAAGAAACATATTATCGCGGTGAGATAGCCGCAAGAATGGTAAGACAATTACATAATATCATTCAAAATAGCTTCTATAAGGAATTAAGAAAAAGATTTCCAAAGCAATCCATTATTATGGAGTATGAGGGTAGGGTTGATATTGTTCGTGAATCAGATAATGAACGCTGGTTTTATGAGATCAAACCTTTTGAAAATGTCGCATCATGCTTAAGACAGGCCTCAGGTCAATTAATAGAGTATGCTTACAGATTTCAAAGTTCAAATAAGAAAACTAATCTTGTCGTTGTTGGACCGGGAGAATTGAGTTCAGAAGCAACCGGTTTTTTGGACCATTATATTGAGTGCCTAAACTTGCCTTTAGCTTACCAACAACATGTGGTACCATTGCGGCAAGATTAGATTGGAACTATAAAAGCTTTAAAAGTATTTGCAATTAATCGATTTGTAATCAGTTCAAAGGTTGATTTATCAATAGCATTTATTTTATTTAGAATAGCATTCTCAACGGATTTTCTTTTTGGAGACCGAGGATTGAACATGAATAAGCAATATTCTCTCGTCCGAGGTTCGTGTCTCCACGAACCGGAATAGTAGTATAAAAGACCGGCAGATTATTTTTTTCATTTGCAAATATTATGAAACCGGTGTAAAGCATTTTGCCTTTTTAAAAGATTTGAGAAATGAGTTTTGAAGGTTTGACTTGAAGTGCCAGTTCGTGGAGAATTTGAAGTGTCGGTTCGTGGAGACACCAGCCTGCGGGAAGGGAACCGCCACCCAGACCAATAAGGTTTTCTAAACCTCATAAACCTGGCGGTTTGTGGGACACAAACCAGGGCGTGGGGAATTGACGAGTGGGGAATTTCCCATTGATGCCTGGATTGCAACAAGTGGATATGTTCCGGTAGATGCCATACGAAATGGTATTTACATGGATACTTTGAGCAATCAGCAAGCGATTGCATTATGTGTTTTGGATTTAGCTAAAGGGTATGAATTTCAGACAAAAAATTATTACGATGGTTTCATTATAAAATGCTGTGACCTTGTATTACAATACCATCCTCTAAACGTTCAAGCTATGCTTTTAAAAGCAGAAACGCTTAAGCGTATTTATGAAAAACAAAAGGCAGAAAAGAAAAATGATTCTGATGAAACATATAATCAAATGGAGCAACTCTATATTAAATTGTTTGAGTTAGGTTACCGGGAAATGCCTGAAAAAATGTATATGCAATGGTTAAGAAGCGTAACAGAACAACAGAATAAATATGGAAACAAACAATTAAAGGAAACATTGAAAAATAAGTAGTGTAAATTATACCTGACTTTACTTCTCAATCAACTTCTCCAACCTCCCCATCATCTCGTCCTTCTCCTTCAACATCCTTTCATAAAGCGCAATCTTTTCTTCATGAAGTTGAATAATTTTTTCAATAGGGTTCAAAGTGCAATTCTCATTACGTTGGTATCCAATAGCGCCATTATCGATTGTGTTAGCAATAATATTCACCGCTTGTTCCTCATCAAAATTCTGTATCGCTTCCGCAGGTATTTTTAGCGCAGAAGATATTTGTTGCAGCAGTGCAGGATCAATCGTTTCCTTCTGTTCCAGCAGCGAAACTTTTTGCTGGTTCCAGTCATCGCCAAGGTCGGCAGCAAGGGCATCCTGCTTAATACCGAGCATTTCGCGGAAGCGCTTTACGTTGCGCCCTTCGTGGATCTTTTTTGTAGTGGTTGCACTCATCATAAGCAAATTTATCTTAAAAATTATTGATTGATAAAGTTA
>JBIQMJ010000052.1:0-17144 GCA_044463445.1 Segetibacter koreensis | reverse complement strand
ATATCCGCGAAGCTAAAGTATAGGAGATAATCAAGATTAAAGCTAAACTCTATTTTAAAAAAATATATTATGAAGAATAAAAAAACTTATAAACGCTTGCAATATAAAATAACTGCAAACCTCTGTCCAATCCACTAGAGCCTTTTTGTTTTGTTATATTAGGTAGCCGAGATACTAAAGACAGAGGAAGGCCGCAGGAATGCGTAACTGATCTCCAGTTTATTTTCTTATTGAATTGTCAGCGTTAGGCCTTTATTTGGACCCAGACGTAAGTGCGCCTGACTCGAATTGGGAAAACCGGTATCTCTAAGTTTAAATGAAATCATATATAATTTAATAAGGACCTTAGTTCAAAACGAAGGGCAATAAAACAACTACCGATGATAGTGGTGAAAGAGTTTCTACAACAGAAATAGACGTTAACATCGGAAATTGTTTAAGCGAAATATTTATAGAGTAAGAAATGAGCAAGCAAAAAAATAATACACGCATTGACTTCGAGAACATTCTTCAATTAATTGAAGAAGCTCGTAATCGTGCATTTAGTAAAGTAAACGCAGAATTGGTGATGCTATATTACCATGTTGGTAGTATTGTTGCTTTAAAAGTGAAAGAAGGGGTTTGGGGCGAAGGAACTATTGATCAGCTTGCTGAATATATTCAGATAAAACAACCGGGCTGAAGAGGTTTCAATCGCAGAGGGCTTTACAGCAATAATTCAATTTGTGACAACAGTGTTGACACAAATACAATGGTCGGCTCATCTTCATATTCTTAATAAAACAAAATCACCGGAAGAAAAGATTTAGTAAATCACTTACAGAAGCATCTGAGAATACTCTCCAACTGGTGGGGCCACACCATTAAGGCATTTATGAATTTTCCCATAAATACCTTTTTATTTATATCCTTTTCGGAAGGCAGCTTGCCGTTTTGTGAATAAAAAAATATTTTTTTATATTTAATATTCTTTATCTTGTATCGGATATTTATTACTCAGAGAATCAAATTACCGATTGCACTTGGATTGATTGTAATAAAAATCTGGGTCGTATCACAGAAGAATCTTTTTTGAAAGATTTTTCTTCCGCTACCAATGCTTCACCAATTAGAAATCCTTTTCTCCTGGAAAATATAACAGGAATTAATGTTTATGAATTGAAAACGGGAAATCTATACCCTGTTGAGCGTTCCCCGTATAAAAAGCTTATCGCGGAAATCCAAGGGATACACCATCATTCATTTCATTAAAAAATTAAATTTTATGCAATCAAAAGATTTCAAACCAACTGGCCGTCGTGACTTTTTGGGAACGCTGGCTATGGGCGCAGGCGCTCTCGGTGTCGCATCATTATCAATGCCATTACGCGTAGCGGCTGAATCCGAAAAATTTTCTTTCTCCCCCGATGATGACCCGGATGCCTGGTTCAATAAAATTACAGGGAAACACCGGATCGTATTTGATGTCACCGCCCCACATGATGTTTTTCCCTTTGCGTGGCCGCGGGTTTTTATGATGACTAATGCCATGACTGGCACGCCCGAAAAAAATTGCAATGAGGTGGTCATTCTGCGGCACGAATCAATTCCTTATGCCCTTGAAGACCGTTTGTGGGCAAAATACAAATTGGGAGAAATGTTTAAAATTACCGACCCTGCTACCAAAGAGCCGTCGGTTCGCAATATGTTCTGGAAGCCAAAGCCGGGAGATTTTTCAGTTCCCGGAATTGGGAATGTTCAGATCGGGATTAATGAATTGCAGGAAAGCGGCGCTATGTTTTGTGTATGTAACATGGCAATAACCGTTTTCAGCGCGGCAATTGCTCAAGGCTCCAATGCGGATGCAGCCGAAGTGAAAAAAGATTTTCTCTCCGGCGTATTGCCTGGCATCCAGGTCGTTCCTTCAGGCGTGTGGGCAGTGGGCCGTGCCCAGGAACATAATTGCGCTTATTGTTTTGTAGGATAAAACGCAACCCAATGCGGAAAAATATTTTTATCAGCCTGGCTACGGCGCTCTTCCTGGTGGTTCTCCTAGCTATGACAAATTATTCCTGTCATACTAAAAAGAATGATCCTAAAAATCCGGATTTTGTACTCACCGCTTCAGGTAAAAAATGGAAGGCGCCGGACACCAGCCAGCTTGGTCATACTCCGCAGGACGAATTGATCCGGTATGGCAGGAACTTAATACTTCATACCGCAAATTTTTTTGGACCAAAGGGTTCCATTGCTCATGTTTCCAATGGAATGAATTGCGAAAACTGTCATATTGAAGCCGGTACCCGAATCTGGGGGAATAATTTTTCAATGGTAGCTACTACTTATCCTCTCTATAGAAACCGGAGCGGAAAAATTGAAACGGTGGAAATGAGAATTAACGATTGTTTTGAAAGAAGCCTCAATGGGAAAAAACTTCCCGATACAACGAAAGAAATGAAAGCCCTGGTGGCCTATATCAAATGGGTAGGCAAAGATGTAAAAAAAGGAAACAAAACAAAAGGTTCAGGAATAGAAAAACTTCCCTTCTTAAACAGGACGGCAGATACCATTAAAGGCAGGATCGTCTATATAACTATTTGCCAAAGATGCCATGGCAAAAATGGCGAAGGAAAATTAGCGGATAGCAGGAGAGAATATTTATATCCACCATTGTGGGGCCGGAATAGTTATAATGTGGGTGCCGGAATGTACCAGCTTTCCAAATTTGCCGGCTACATCAGGAACAATATGCCGTTTGGAACGACTTTTACAAAGCCGCAACTCACAGTTGAGCAGGCCTGGGATGTGGCAGCGTTTGTAAATTCAAAACCACGGCCCCTCAAAAATTTAAACAATGATTGGCCCGATATATCTGCCAAACCATTGGATTATCCATTCGGACCCTACGCCGATAGTTTTTCTGTCCAACAACATAAATATGGCCCTTTTACGCCGATACAGGAATCACATGCCAGGCGTCTTCCCAAATCATCATAGGAATTTCAATTTATCTCTTCATTAAAAAAAAGTACATCATGAAAAAAATAACCGTAATGGTAAGTATCCTCATCTCGCTTGCCGGTTCTTCAATCGCACAAAACAAAGATTACAAAGTAGTGTTTGACCTCACCAGTAAAGACACTTTAAACCAACAATCCCTTTTACATGAAATGAGCCTTATCAAAGAAGGCAATCCGGATGCGCAGGTAGAGGCGGTGATTTACGGTCAGGGTCTGGGACTTATTACCAAAGATGCATCTCCGAAACCCGGCGAAATTCAGCAATTACTATCCATGAAAGATGTATCCATCAAAGTATGTGCTTTAGCAATGAAAAGGCAAAAGGTGGATGCCAGTCAATTACTGCCTGGTATAGAAGTAGTACCTGATGGCATTTATGAAATCATTTCCAAACAACGGGATGGATGGGGATACATAAAAGTGGCGAGATAAGATTTACAAAGGATAGGGATATGTCCAACAATGATCTTCTTACAGGTCTTCAAAGGTGACATCTTTTTGAAAAGTTGTCCTTTATCGCCAAATACCACTCTATCTTTTCCCAATTAGATAGTGATTGAAGAATTGTAACAGACGAACCACTTACTTTGCCTCATCAATACTTATAAACACTTCCTGTCCATTTTTCCATTCCTTCCTGGTACTTCTTACAACCAGCAGAAAATCTTTTATCAATATTTCTGCTTCATAAAAACTTCCCCAGAAAGATATTTCTCTTATTACTCCTTTAACGCCATTGTCGGCCGTTGCGCCGATGCTGAATTCTTCAGGCCTTACGATCATTTGTTTTTCATTTGCTTTTATACCAAATAAGGATGCTTGTTCAAGAGTTAATAAATTGTATTTTCCAAACATACCAGATACATATTCATTCAGAGGTTCATAATAAATTTCTTTGGGTATTCCCTGCTGAATAATCCTTCCGTCTTTTATCACCAATATTTTATCTGCCCAGGAAAGAGTATCATAAGGGTCGTGAGACGCAAGCAAACAGGTAATTTTCATCCGGAGGGAAATGTCTTCCAATACAGCCTTCAAAATATTTTTATGGATCGGATCCAGGTTGGAAAAAGGTTCATCCAAAATAAGCAGCTTAGGATGTTTTACGAGCAACATGCACAAAGCGATGCGTTGTTTCTCTCCGCCGGAAAGTTGGTTGGTTCTGCGTTCCAACAAATGGCTGATTCGGCAGATGTCAAATAATTTTGCCACTTCAGCATCTTCTATATTCATTTGAAAGCAGATCAGATCTTTTACAAGATAATTATTGTGAAGCTCATAATGCTGCGACAGGTAGGCAATATGTTTATGGCCTGCCAATAACTTTTCTTCCGGCCCGATTACCTTTTCGCCATTAAAAAAAACGGCTCCGAAAGTAGCCTGCACATTTGCTGAAATGATTTTCAACAAAGTGGACTTGCCGGCTCCCGATTCACCGGTAATGGCTATTTTTTCCAAAACCTCTTGCTGAAAACTGATGTCATCAACGATGATTCTGTCTGCTGCTTTCTTACTAATATTTCGTACTTCCAATAAGGCCATGCGAGGAAAAGTTTCGTCAAAAATACAATTGTCTGCGACTTTGTGTCTTCAGTTGTGAAAGGCCCGTTCATGGTTTAAGCAGAATTCCATTTCAGGCACAGTTCGTGTGAGATTCAAATTAATTTCCCCTATTTAAACAGGAAGGATTACTATTAAAATCGTACCACATGAAAGCAATACAAATTCATGAATTCGGAGGCCCCGAAGTATTAAAATATGAAGATGCCAAAAAACCTTCACCCGCGAAGGATGAAGTTTTGATCAAAATATTTGCCAGCGGCGTAAACCCGGTGGACTGGAAAATACGTGCGGGACTCGCTCAGCAAAGCTTTCCCGTCAATTTACCTCTCATACCGGGTTGGGATGTTTCCGGAGAAATAGAAGAAGTAGGTAGCGATATTCTCAATTTCAGAAAAGGCGATGAAGTTTACAGCCGCCCCGATCCGACGCGAAACGGCACCTATGCCGAATATGTGGTAGTAAAAGCCGACCAGGTAAATATGAAACCCAAAAGCCTTAATCATGATAAAGCAGCAGGAGTGCCGCTCGCTGGGCTAACTGCTTGGCAGGGTTTGTTTGAGCATGGAGATCTGGAAAAAGGGCAGAAAGTGTTGATCCATGCGGCTTCCGGCGGTGTGGGCTCTTTTGCCGTGCAATTTGCCAAATGGAAAGGCGCTTATGTGATCGGCACGGCTTCTGAGGAGAATATTGATTTTTTATTCGACCTCGGAGCCGACGAGGTCATTAATTATAAAATTGAAAAATTTGAAGACAAAGTGAAAGAGGTCGATCTTGTATTTGATCTAATCGGAGGCAACACACAAAAGCGTTCCTTAAACGTGATTAAAAAAGGAGGCCGGCTGGTGACTACTGTAAAACCAGAAAACCAGGTAGCCGCAAAAGAGAAAAATATCCGGTTAGTTGGATTTTTGACTCAATCTCTTCCTTCCGATTTGCAGCAGTTGGCCGATCTTATTGATTCAGGGAAGGTCAGGCCTATTGTGAGCCAAATATTCCTTTTAAAAGAGGCAGCAGAAGCACAACGCCAGTTAGAATCCCATCATACAAGAGGAAAAATAGTGTTGAAAGTAATTTGATTGCTGATCTGTTCAAATTAAAAAAACCCTTTTTTGTTCGTTTACTGGCTTAGGGGATTGTGCAATTAACAATAGAAATTCTTAAAAAGCGTTAATAATCAGAACTTATCAATACAGAAATGGTTGAAAAGATTTCTAATTTATTTTTTTGAAAAGAATTTTATACGAATTATTTTGCATTCCAATTAAACCAGGACTTTCCTTTGAGAATTGCTTTAAAAAAATATCCTTTATTAATATTTATCTGCTTTATTGGTGCTTGCTTTTCAGCCAAATCACAAGTGAACGCCCGTTTTGTGGCCGATAATTCAGGTGGCTGTTCACCGTTTACGGTTCATTTCACCAATACTTCCTATGCTTCTTCCAAAGCAGTTTATCATTGGGATTTTGGCAATGGCAACACTTCTACTTTAAAAGATCCGGGTGCTGTCTTTTTAGAATCAAAAAAATACACCGTTACGCTCACCGTAACGGATGGAAATCAAACTTCTTCCAGTTCTCAAACGATTACGGTTTATAAAAAGCCGGTGATTGATTTTTCATCTTCTTTTTCTAAAGTGTGTACGCCGGATCCAACTAGCTTTACCGCGAAAGCCACCGCCGATGAAGGGAACATTTCTGAATATTTATGGGATTTTGGCGATGGATATACACAACGCAGCTACAGCGCCAGTGTTTCTCATACTTATTTAACCGCCCAGGAGCCGTCCGTAAGATTATCAGTAACGGATAACCACGGCTGCACTAGCAGTAAAACGATAAATAACCTGATTAAAGTTTTTAACGGCGTCAAAGCAGATTTTGAAGCGGACAAAACATTTATTTGTTTTCAGCCAGACCCGGTGAAGATGATCAATAAGAGCGAAGGCGAAGGACCATTAAAATATACGTGGAATTTTGGCGATGCGGTTTCATCCATCGAAAAAGACCCGACGCACGTTTTCAACAAAAAAGGAAATTATACCGTTAGCCTTGCGATTGAAAATCCGAACGGATGCAAAAGTTCTCTGGTAAAAACGGCTTACCTGAATGTGGGCAATTTTACATCCTCACTGGAGGTCCCGAATCAGATTTGTAAAAATGCACCTTTTGAAATCAAAAACACGAGCGCTCCGTCGCCTACCTTTTTTTCAATTTCAGTAGATGGGCAAAAAGTTTATACAGATTATTATGGAAAATACACCTACACTTTTACTACAGCCGGGGAACATACCATTCAATTAACTAATCAATTTGGCGAATGTGAAGAAACGATTACCAAAAAAGTAACGATAAAAGAACTTCTGCAGCTCAAAGGATTTATTGCTGATGTCACGCAGGAATGCACCGAGCCGGTAACAGTAAATTTTACAGACACAACAACAGGTTCGGTTAAGTCAGAATGGAACTTTGAACCGTATTATTATCCGGTTCCCATACAGGCGACTGGAAATAAAGCAAGTTATAATTTCCAGGCGGGTACCCGTAATGTAACCTTGTTTGTAACAGACTCAAATGGTTGCAAAAACAGTATCGAGCAACCTGTGAATCTTAAAATTCCAAATCTATATATCCAAACTACTGATAATAACGGGAATAAAGGTTGTGATACATTGGCGAAAGCATTTAAGGCAATTACGGATGAGGATATCGTTTCCTATAATTGGGATTTTGGGGATGGTAACTTTTCTGATAAAGCTGAGCCTTCACATACTTTTCATACGGGCAACAATAATTTTGTTACCCTCACTTATACCACCGCCAAAGGGTGCACAACCAAAGCGTATTACACCTATCTTGATGTTTATCCGAAAGTTAAAGCAGATTTTGTATCTGAAACCGGAACGGAGATTTGTGGCAATTCTGCCGTGGTATTTAAATCTTCCTCTGAAAACGCACCCTGGAATTCCTGGTACGTAGACGGTGAAAACATGGGGCAGCACAGTTATTCTTTTACTCATCATTTTACGGATACTGGAAAACATACAATCACAAAAATCGTGTACAATGGCGGATGCCAGGATATACTTACCCGCGTAGATTACATTCATGTGTTGCCTTCCATGCCTAAAATTACGGATGCCATAAATACTTGCGATGGTGACAGGGCGACTATATTATTCAAACATGCCAGCCAGGGTGAAGAAAATGGAATTTGGGATTTTGGAGATGGAACTACTGCCTCATTTAATAAAGGCGAGTCAGAAATAAGCCATCACTATGCAGCATCTGGCGACTATATGGTTACATTGACCACGTCAAACGGGCATTGCACCAACAAGGATTCTTTATTTAATGTTGCGGTTGTATTAAAAAGGAATCTTGTTTTATCTTCCGGTCAATCTGATATATGCGGGCAGGAAGGTTTGGCGTATTCCATTTCCAATTTGCCAAAGGAAGGATATTCTTTTGGCCCCGGTTATTATGTTTACAGCTATCAATATAATGATGGAACAGAGTTTCTCCTGGGAAATAACAGCTACGATTTTGAAAACCGGATTACCAGGCCTGTATTTAATAATATCTTTCAGAATGTAGAAAAAGGAAAAGATTCAATAAGAATCGTAAGCAGCGTCGAAATGTTTTTGCCAACCCCGCCCTTCCATATTGAATGCCTGGATACCACTAATTTTATTCCCATAAAAGTAACGGGTGCCAAAGCTGGATTTGAAATAGTAAACAACGTGGTCTGTTTTAAATCACCTGTTTTTTTTAAAGATACTTCCACTTCAGTAAACACCACTATTATCAGCCGTCAATGGAATTTTGGGGATGGACAAACATTAACTACAACTAAGAGCGGCATAGTTTCTCATACTTATTCGGAACCAGGTACTTATTACGTTTCATTAACCGTAACAGATTCAGGTGGATGTGCTTCTACCGATTTCGTAGGGCACATGGTGACGGCAAATGGGCCAAAAGCAAACTTCACAATCACTTCTTTGGTCTTTCATTTGAATACTCCGGTTCAGTTTTACAATTCCACAAACGAATTTGGAATGGGGGAGAGAAAATTCGAATGGGATTTCGGGAATGGGGACATTTCCAATGAGTTTAACCCGGTTTATACTTATACCAAACCGGGCGATTATGTCATCAGGTTGATTGCAAAAAGCCTTACCACAGGATGCGCAGACACTATCTATAAAAAAATCACCGTAAAGGTTTTTAATGCCTATTTTTCTTTCACTTCCTCATTCGTAGATAACATTGATTGCTCGTCGCTTTTGGTGCAATTCGTAAATACCTCTGTTGATTATTCGCATATCAAATGGGATTTTGGCGATGGCTTCACGTCTGATAATGTGAATACGCCCAGTCATGTGTATGAAAAGCCCGGGAAATATATTGTAAAACTTTTTGTAACCGGCTACAACGGTCTTGAGAAGACTTATCTCGATTCGGTTTTTGTGCGGGATAACAAAGTAAATATTAGTGCTGATATGGTTCGCACTTGTACGGCGCAATCCGTAACACTGAGCGCTTTGTCAGAAAAAGCAGCCTCTTATTTATGGGATTTTGGCGACGGTACTCTCGCGCAGGCCAGCGATACATTTTCCGTTCATTATTATAAAACGCCGGGAAATTATGTTCCAAAATTAATTGCGAAAGATGCAGACGGTTGCGCATCTTCGATTATTCTCACTAACAAAATTTCCATTGATTCTCTAAATGTTTCTTTAAAAAGCATTCCAAAAATCTGTGCACCGAAAGAAATTCAGTTCGCTCCTGATATTGTCAATATTGGCTCCGGCGAAGGGGATGAACCGCTTTTGCAATATCATTGGGACTTTGGAACTGGAAATAAAAAAGACACCGCGAATGTTGAATCGCCTTCTTTTACCTACCAGTCTCCCGGCAATTATAAAGTGAGCTTGAAAATTCAATCGCCCGCCGGATGTGTAAAACAGGCTGATATGAATATCATTGCCTTGCAGGGATTGGGCGGACAAATAAACGGCCCTTCGGATATTTGCGAGCAATCTTCAGCGACATTTACCGGTAGCACTTTGCTGCCGGGGCAACCTTCATGGAAATGGATCTTTGATGATGGAACTGTTGTGAATCAAAAGGATCCACCTGCCAAAGAATATAATCAACCGGGAAATTTTTCGGTGAAACTGGTGGTGGATAACAGCGGCTGTATCGACACCGTCAATAAATTATTGCAGGTGCATTCAAAGCCGGAAGTTTCATTACCCACAAAAGAAGCAACTCTTTGTGAAGGCGCTTCTGTTTCAATAACCGCTGGTGGAGGAAAATCCTATTCGTGGTCACCTGCCGCAAGTCTTGATGCCACAGATAAAGCCACGGTAATTGCTTCGCCTCTAAATAATTCAAGTTACAGCGTAACGGTAAAAAACGAATTTGGATGCATCAATACTGCTTCTGTTTCTATAAAAGTCATTCATCCGTTTGCCCTGCAACTGGCTAAAGAAGCGGAGGTTTGCAGTGGCAGCAGTATCCGCTTGCAGGCTTCCGGCGGCTTGTCTTATCAATGGATCAATAACACCAACGGATTGAGCAATCTTTCCATTCCCGATCCTGTCGCGCAGCCTTTAAATTCTTCCCTTTACACATTAGTTGCTTCGGGTGAAAATCAATGTTTTTATGATACAGCTCAAATAAAAGTTACCGTCAAACCTACGCCTGTCATTCATTTGGGAAAAGATACCACTATTTGTGAAGGCCAGAGTATAACATTGAAATCTTTTACTGCAAATGCTACATATTCATGGCAGGATGGAAGTAATTCTGTTGATTATTTGGTGAAAAAGGCGGGGCAATATTTTGTTTGGGTTAATTTGGATAATTGTAAAGCTTCAGACACAATCAATGTCATGCAAAAAGCGATTCCCTATTTTTCATTGGGAAATGACTCTGCAATTTGCACCGGCGAAAAATATGTATTAGCTCCAAAGCTTACTACGGATGCTGCCTTCCTCTGGCAGGATGGAAGCACAGCTCCTTCTTTTATAGTTACTCATGAAGGGATTTATAAATTAACCGCCACTAATGAATGTGGAAGCTACGGTGATGAGATTACAATAACTAAAGGGCTTTGCAATATTCTAATGCCCAACGCCTTTAGCCCAAATAATGATGGACTGAATGATGTTTTTAAAGTAAAATATCCATTTGCCGTTTCCAATTTTCACTTCATGGTTACTAACCGGTGGGGTCAAACAGTTTTTGAAACCAATGACATTCACGTTGGCTGGAACGGAACTTTTAAAGGCGCGCCTCCGCTGGAAGGAATTTATGCATGGGTAATTAGTTTTACTGATATCAACAATAAATCACAACAAATAAAAGGCGCCGTTACTCTTCTGAAATAAAGAGATGATTTATAAAAAGGATAAAATAAAATTTAGCTTTATTTGTTGGTTTACTGTCAAAATGATTGTTGCATCCCCATCTCAAAAATCAAAGACAAATCCTGAATAGATTTTCCCATCAAAAATTTTACTCTTTGCTCTTTTGACATCGTTCACTACAAGCCCGTTATCATAGAGGTAGGCAATCTTAAAATTCTTTAACCTGAATGAAACAGAAAAACTTTGCTGTTTAAAAGCATAACCTGCGGCTATCAGTGCATTATTAAACGGAACATAATTTGCCCCCAACGAAGCATCATACAAATCTTTATCCGTCATCAATACATCCAGGCCAATATTCAGTCTCTCTATTTTATAATCAAACCCCAGCCCGTAAGCCCGTTGGTTTACGAAGGATTTACCCGACGATCCGGGAACAAACCTGTCTGCATATAATTGGGTTCCGGCGATATTCATGACCGATAGGCCGGCCTGCAAAAAGCTGGTTATTTTATAACTGAAAGAGACATCTACATCAAAAGCCTGTTTCCTGACACTGTCGTCCAGGAAGAAGTTATAGACAGCGCCGTCATTGGATTGTTGCAGGGAAATAAAATGAGGATTATTAAATTGTTGCCAGATCGATTTAACAGTAAGCGCCACGCCCGCCCTGTTATTGATCTTATAAACCGGCGCAACAAAGGCAGCAAATTCTTCCAGTTTTTCAGGATGTGATACGCCATCTACAATGTTGCCGTCGTTTGGGCCTCCTATACCGATGATCTGCAATTGGCCGATCTGGTCCTGTTTGGTATAAATTCCTCCCAATCCAAGATAAAATTGTTGGGTGATTTGCTGGTAGCCAGATAGTTTAAAATTATTTTTAAAATTGGTCAAAAGGCTGATATTATTAGGTTTATTGGCATTAGAAATTGCCGCCGCATTCCAATATACCGCTTCAGAAAGATTGCGCGAAGGAGCAAAATTGAAACCGGTGTTATCGGTGTTGGTCATTGGGGAAGAATGAAGAAAAACACCATATTTGATTTTCCCCGGCTGGATGGCATTTACCTGAAACAAGCCAAAATTTTGACTAACCGCTATTTTAGCCAGTTTTTCAAATAGATTAATAAAAGAAAACGGGGTTAGGGCAGGACTTCCGGGCGCTTTGCCGCTGATATCCTGCGGTGGCAGATGTTGCGCCGAATCCAGTAATTTTTCAGAAAGAATATCCGGCAGTTCGACCTTTTCGCAATCCTCCAGCACCTTCCAGTTTTTTACGGTCACATACATTTTAGTTGGATCAGTATTGCGCTTATCCAGATCTTCCGAAATGAAGACGCGCTGTGCTTTTTTACAACTGCTGCATTGGGTAATGATGTAAAGAGTTACTTCTTTATCTTTCAAATCGCTGCCCTTCCATCCGGTATTGATCTGGAAAAAACCTTCCGGCGTAGTAGTAGTTGCTACAGCCGCCGCAGGATTAAAGGAAGGAATAATAACAATATTAATTGCGCCCCTGGTTGAAGTGGCAATTCCGTTGTTCATGCAACGAAGAGTGCCTTTTATAATTACTTCCTGGCTGAAAGAAGAATAGGCAAGGATAGAAAAAAGTGCGGTAAAAAAAATAGTTGTTTTCATTTTTTGGAGGTTTTAGAATTATTTACAGAAACGGGGTTCAGCACAAATTCTATGTGATCGATTTCTCCGGATTCAATTTTAAATACCTTGGATTTATCCTCGTAAGAAGGATGAGAGGTAACAAGTGTGATCCTATCACCAAAATGATACCCGGGAATAGGTATATCAAAGCTACCATCGTTAATGGTTCTGGCCGCGTAAGGAGTTCCATCCACCTGGACCTGTACATCCCGGATGGGCCGGTCTGCTGCATCTTCTACCGTACCGGAGAGGCGAATTACCTTTTGCTGATTAAGAATGAGTTTCACCGGGTCAAAATTGGAAAGCAGTGTATCCAGCGTTACATTGGCATAGCCATCGCTCACTACATTTATGATAATGTTATTACGTAACTGGTCAGCCGGTATATCCGGAAAAACCACCAGGCCATCATTGTTTATAGAAGCTGAACGCTGATAATGTGGAAAAGTAAGGGTCACATTTCCCCGGGTGACAGGGTTATTATCCTGGTCGAATACCCTGACAGAGAGCAACTGGTCCGTAGAACTTTTGGGGAGCATAAAGCCTCCGACTACAGTAAGTATAACGCCTACAATGGGGCCTGTAAATTTATAGGTAACATTAGATTGAATTCCTTTGAGGCTTGCATAAGAATTCATAATGCCAAATATCAGTGCGCTGGCGGCTATACCAAACAGAACCAGCACAAGGTAAAAAACCTGGTCGTCCATTTTTTCACTACCACCCTTTTTCAGGGTATGAAAATAATAATAGCCTATGAAAATAGCGACAATGAGGCTTGCTGCAGATATCAGCAAATAAGTTGCCACTGATACTGGTTTTTGAGGTGCGTGTTTGTTTTCCATGATGCCTTATGATTAAAAATTGGGATCAAATGTGGATTTGGAAATTCCGGTTCATCTAAAGAATTGGATTGCATTAATCAGCCAGGCCGCACCGGATCATAAATTGGTTACTGAATACTTTCTTTACATCATCAGTCAAAAGCTGGTTTCTGCAAGATTTCCATTTCACAATTTTATCGCCATACATTTTTTCCATTAATGCTGGGGTAAGCCCAAAATTGAATTTGCCCCAATGCATGGTAAAAGGGATATCCAACTCTTCCAGCCTGTCCCACACTTTCTGAATAAAAGTCCTGGTCAGTTTTGAATCCACTCCATCCAGTTCCATAATGCATGTTTTGTCAAAATGCGTAAATCCGAGCAGCGCCTCTGTTCCTTTTACATACCGGAGAGCAAGCGCTCCCGCAAACGGAAACTTTTTATTAATTGCTACTATTTCCTCCAAAACAGTACCCGCATCATCCGTATGAACACCAATTGCTGCGCTGGCGGCCTTCCCCCTGAATTTTGTATTACTGAAAGTTTCCCCAATCGTTCCGGTCATACTTTGACCGGCAGTAAATGCCAGTGGAAATAATTTATTAACTAAACCAGGTACCAATAAAGTGGATAAGCCCCGGCCAAGGCCATCCAATACCGTCTCCATCACCCCGAGCAAATCATCACCATAGGTAAAGCCTTTATCGTCTTGCGTGATCTTTGTATAATCACTGCGGTAAGGAACCTTATACATGGTCTTAAAAAAGACTCCTTTTTGCGGATTACCAGGTTCAAACATTTGAAGATTCACCAGGATTTCAAAATGATACATTTCTTTTCCAGGAGCCGAAGGAGGACATGGCAGCACACCAGGAATGGCAGAGAAATCAAGATGATTCATTACCTGCTTCAAAGCATCATTGTAAGTAATATTTCCGGTCCGGTATTGTTCCAGGAGGAAAATGGGTTCTGTTTCTATAAGAATGCCATGGATAAAACCAAAACTTCCAAAGCTTACCACAGCGGCATTAAACATATCATCGTCTTTGATGGCTTCGGCGCCAAGCCATTGTATAAAATCATCGGAAGCAACCGGGTTGGATTTTTTTTCAATCCAAACATGCCTGTCCGGACCTACTACAATATGCAGGCCCACGATGGAATCATGCACGGCGCCCACATTAAAGGCAGAGCCATGCGTGCCTGTGGAAGTGCAACCAGCAATAGTTTGTCCATTACTGGCTCCTGAAGCTTTCAGGGATCTTTTAGGATTGGAATCATTTTCTAATTTCTCATCAAGATCAAGAATACTGATCCCACATTCTGTAAAAAACAGATCCCCGGAATTTCCTCCTTTTTGCAAATATTCCGGTGCCGTAAATGAATCTTTAATTTTATAAGTAAGCCGGAGCGCCTTGGTATCCACCAGTCCGCCTTCGCAAACGGCCACTTCAGAAAATGACCAGCCATTTCCCATGGCCCGTAACTGTATTTCATTGTCAAGTGCATATTGAATCAGCCATTGAAAATTTTTAGTAGTGTCCTGGTAAGGATTTACAGATCCGGCGGGGATACTTAATTTAAATGAACAATTTTTTTTGAATGTATGTACAAAATTTTCATGGCCATTTTTCCATTTGGTAATGGGAAGGGCTGAAATGCCGTTTGGTAAATTAGCTGGGGTTGGCATAGCTGAATTGTTTTAATTATGACCTAATGAATCCGTAGCCGGGCTGTAGGGCGCGCAAGCCCATTCTATTCTTTGTGGCATTGCAATTCCAAGGGAAGCCACCGATATTAATGAAAAACCCAAATTATTTTTTACCGTCACCTGGTCCAAATGGTTGAACCTGCTGTCGCACTGTGGATTAATATCCTTTGGCTGGACCAATCCCCATAAAAAAGACCAGGTCGTTTTTTGATGCAAAGGATTATTGGCGAATGTATCCGAATCGTATTTCGAAACGATTCGTGTAGTAGTGCAGGAAAAAAGTGAAATTCCTGCTACCATAATCAGTAGGATAATAATATTTCGAATGTATCCTGTGGTTTTCATAATTTAATTGTTTATGTAATTAGGAATCAGTAAATGAACGTTTGGATTATGTTTTAAAATTATCCAGCCATTCAGCGCTGCTCATTTGTTTTTTAATACGAACAATGTCTCCGGAAGTAGTTACGAGCAGATCATTTTGCCTGGCCCCAATAAGGTCTTTCCTGAAGTTGTTGCCGCTTTGAACAATATATTCTGCCATTTGCTGCCCGATTATTTTCATCAGATCAAACTTGGTAACGTCGGCCATATCAATATCTCCCAAAACGTTTTCATCCAAATCGTGAAGCCATTTGCTCCCATATTTAAATTCGTCGAGGGTATCTATATTGGGAATCAGGTTGATGGCTGTAGGATCAAGGGAAATCTGGAATCGCCTGAAATCAATTGTCTGGCTAATCATCGGAGAGCGAAAGGCGTTCACCTGCATAGCGCTGGCATCCTGCCCCATATGTGTCATCAACCAATTCAGCCAGAATACCACATCAATGCCGTGTGGATTAATTGTATCTCCCGGTTTAATAAATTGTCTTGAAATCCCCGTGCCGAAACTATACAACGTAATATCAGCAATCTGGTAAGCCGACAAGCTTGAAATTTTGTCGGCGCGGCTGTAGGAAACCGCCTCCATAAAGGCGGCCAAAGCCGGATTGTTATAAGTGGTGGTACCTCCATCTAAAAATCTTTCCAGTGGATGAAAATAGGTAGGCGCACTCATGGTGGCTTCCATTACCGACCGCAATAAAACTTGTTTGTAGGTGCCATAATAGTTTCCGTCATCCTGCTTAAAGCATGAAAAAAAGGTTTCTTCAGAAGCGGAAATATCCTGGGCCGTAATCATCATATCCAGGTCGTTTAGCCTGCATGCTTCCTCGAGGGTAATGTCTTTTACGATGCCTTTTAATAAAGACCTGTATTTTTCTTTGGTGAAGGCGGGAGGATTAACAAACCTGTTGCCCAGAAACTTTTCATCGAATACTTCGGTGACTAAATTGATATACATCTTTTCTATATCCACAGCGGTATGACCAGTAGCTATCAGGCCAGTGATGATGCCCCCTGTGGAAGTGCCGGAAACCATATCGAATAATTCATAACAGGGAATGCCCGCAATCTCCTCAAATTTTTTCAGGAGTTGAATAGTAAGTATTCCGCGCATTCCGCCTCCGTCAAGGCACAGAATGGTTCTTTTTTTAGGGTCAATATTCAAATTCTCAAACGCCTGTTTTCTGGAAGGGCTGATTTTTTCTAAATTGGGTTTTGCCATTTTACTGTTGATTTTTAGTGTTTGAAATCCTCTGTATATTTTGATATATGAAGGGTTAAAAATGCCAATACCAATAAGGGAATTCCACAGAAAAGCATAGCCTGATCAAGAGAGAACCAGAAGTGAACCCATTTGTAAGCTGGTCTTCAAACTCATATCATTCTGTATCCGTTAAAAATGGAACATCTTCTTTTTTCAGTCAGCGGGAAAGGTCTTGCTATAAGATTGGATTAGAACAGGAAAACAATCATTCTTCTTTGGGAATGAGAAGATATTTAAAAGTAAATTATTTTTTTAATACTGAAGTAAAAAAAATAAAACGCCAAAACTGGCTTGCAGCAAGTTAGTGAAGATAAGGAAAACTATGTGTTGTCCCTTTGGTAAAAGTTCCTTAGCAGGA
>JBIQMJ010000051.1:0-17169 GCA_044463445.1 Segetibacter koreensis | reverse complement strand
AGAGAAAAACTTCCCAAAGCGGAAGGAGGTTCGGAACCGTTGCCGGAAGGGATATTTTACCTGATGCTGATAGGAGAGTTACCAACAGAAGCCGATGTTCAAAATATGAGCAATGTCTGGCAGCGCCGAAGCCATGTGCCAAATTTTGTGTTGGATACGATTGAAGCCTTGCCTGAAACGGCTCACCCTATGACTCAATTTGTGGTAGGAATTATGGCGCTTCAGACTGAAAGCCATTTTGCAAAAAAATATGCAGAAGGAATGAGTAAGCAGGATTATTGGCTCCCGGTTTTTGATGATGCAATGGACCTGATCGCGCGTTTGCCACGGATCGCAGCCTATATTTATCGCCGTAAGTACAAAGGGGGAAAACATATTCAGCCCAATGGATTATTGGATTGGGCAAGTAATTTTGCGCACATGCTTGGCTATGAAGATGAAGGTTTTCACGAATTAATGAGGCTTTATATGACCATCCATTCGGATCATGAAGGGGGAAATGTTTCAGCCCATACCACTCATCTTGTAGGATCTGCTTTAAGCGATCCTTACCTGGCTTTTGCTGCAGGAATGAATGGCCTGGCCGGGCCTTTGCACGGACTTGCCAACCAGGAAGTGATCAAATGGATATTTGAAATGCAGAAAGAGATCGGGAGTGATCTTCCTACCAAAGAACAGATTGAATCTTATGTGAGGAAAACATTATCGGAAGGGAAAGTGGTTCCGGGATATGGACATGCGGTTTTAAGAAAAACTGATCCACGTTTTGAAGCCCAAATGGAATTCGGTAAAAAGCATATGCCGGATGATAAACTGGTTCAAACAGTGTGGAATATCTACGAAGCGGTTCCTCCCATATTACAATCTATCGCCAAAATTAAAAACCCGTGGCCTAATGTAGATGCACACAGCGGTGCACTGTTAGTTCATTATGGAATGAAAGAATATGAATTTTATACCGTATTGTTTGGCGTAGCAAGATCCTTGGGAGTGCTGGCCAGCCTTTGTTGGGACAGGGCTTTGGGATATCCGTTGGAGAGGCCAAAATCAGTTTCCAACCGTTTGGTGAAGGCCTGGCTGGAAGGGAAAGAAGAAATTTGGGGAGATTAATAAAAGAATTTTATTTCTATTTTTTCCGAATTATATTTGCGGCCGGCGAGAAAATAAATAAATGCTAAGGGGGATTAGCTCATCTGGTAGAGCGCAAGCATGGCATGTTTGAGGTGATCGGTTCGAGTCCGATATCCTCCACTTTTCAAAAAAATATTTTGGTGATCAGGTTAACAGGCAGTAAATAAGAATTGAGTTTATTTGTTGGCTTACTGTTAATCTTTCGGGGAGGCAAATATCAGTTACTTTGGACTTTTAACTGGGTATGCACTTTTTGCATTAGATTATTTACATCAAAAGGTTTTGCGATAAAATCATCTGCTCCATAATCTGCAATGGTAGCGGCTGCGCCCGGATGGGCAGAAAACATGATGACAGGAATATGACTGGTAGAAGCGTTCGATTTTAGCTGTTTGCAAATGGCGCGGCCATCATATCCGGAAATAAGCACATCTAATAATATCAGATCTGGCTTAAAACTCTCAATTTTAGGAATTGTATTTTCACCTTTAGAGATTACTTCTACATCAAATCCTTTCATAGATAATAGGATCTCCATCACAGACAGAATATCAATATCATCGTCGACAACTAGAATTTTGGACATTTTTTATGTTTAACCTGCCTTAACAACTGGTATATGAACTGTAAATATTTTACCTACAGGCAATGGCCTGAAAATTTAATTAATTATTTACTTTTTGATTATAAAAATCTAAAACTGAAATTGATTAATTGCTTCTTCTCCTCTGCTTATTTGCAAAATCAATGGAAAGATTATTTTTGCCAAAGCATATAGTACTATAACGTACGATATTATGGTTTCTTATACCAGAAGTGGTAAATTTTTATTTATTCCTTATATCTTTCCTATAGAATTTATCCTTGTCAGCCCAGAAGCTTAAACCTAAATGGCCACAAATTTTGTTCCTAAAATGTCAAAAATACGCAACTATATTTAATTATCCGGTGATCGCTTCTAATTTTACTTTCAGATTATCATTAATGGCATTCAGAAATTCTTCAGTGTATAAATAATCTTTTCCGTGCAAAACCTTACTACCACTGATACATAGGGCAAGATCCTTTGTCATTTTTCCACTTTCAACTGTTTCAATACATACTTTCTCCAGGGCATCTGCAAACTGAATTAATTTTTGATTGTTATCCAGTTTGCCTCTGAAAGCAAGTCCCCTGGTCCAGGCAAAAATAGAAGCTATGGGGTTTGTTGAGGTAGGATTTCCCTTTTCGTGTTCGCGGTAATGCCTTGTGACGGTTCCATGTGCGGCTTCGGCCTCAAGTGTCTTTCCATCCGGAGTGATCAAAACTGAAGTCATCAAACCCAGCGAACCGAAGCCCTGGGCGAGCGTATCGCTTTGTACATCGCCATCATAATTTTTACAAGCCCAAATAAAATTGCCGTGCCATTTTAAAGCGCTCGCCACCATGTCGTCAATCAGGCGATGTTCATAGGTGATGCCTGCCTCATCAAACTGCGATTTAAATTCATTTTCATAAATCGATTGAAAGATGTCTTTAAAACGGCCGTCATATTTTTTAAGAATTGTATTTTTTGTAGAAAGATATAAAGGCCATTTTTTATTCAGCGCCATGTTGAAACAACTTCTGGCAAAGCCTTCGATGCTTTCATCAATATTATACATGCAAAGCGCTACGCCATCAGCTTTAAAATCATATACTTCAAAAGTCTGAGGTTCACCGCCGTCTTCCGGAGTGAAAGTCATGGTCAGTTTTCCCTTTCCTTTAATAACAGTGTCCGTTGCGCGGTACTGATCGCCAAACGCATGACGGCCAATGATGATGGGTGCTGTCCAGTTGGGAACAAGGCGTGGCACATTTTTCATCACAATTGGCTCGCGAAAAACGGTGCCGTCTAAAATATTACGAATAGTTCCGTTGGGGCTTTTCCACATGTGCTTCAATCCAAATTCTTTTACCCGCGCTTCGTCCGGTGTGATGGTAGCGCATTTGATACCGACTCCATATTTTTTAATCGCATTGGCCGCATCTATTGTTACCTGGTCGTCAGTTTCATCGCGATGTTGTATTCCCAGGTCAAAATATTTTATTTCCACATCTACATACGGAAGAATAAGTTGCTCTTTAATAAATTTCCAGATTACACGAGTCATTTCGTCTCCGTCAATTTCTACTACAGGGTTGGCTACTTTAATTTTCGTCATTTTTCTGATTTATAAATTTTAAGTGAGGTATTTTTTGCAATATTATCAAAATCTTTGTCATTATGGAGAAGGCAGATATTGTTACTAATACAAAGCCAGGCGATTAAGCAATCATTTGAGGTTCTTACTGTAACTCCTTTTGACCGAAGCAATCTGTATATTGCTACAGCTTCAAAAGCAGCTTCGTATGCATCATAATTTAGAAAATGAAATCCTAAAAGTGAATCTTCCACAAGATGAAGTAGTTTTAGCTCCTTTATGCCTTGTAAAATTTCCTGAATAATAATTGGAGGAATAACAATCATATCTGTTAGCATTGTTTCTTTTAACAATTCAACAGGTTTATTAGAAATACCATTGTAAAAATCAATCCATACACTTGTATCAACGATTATATTTTCCTTCATTATTTTCTCATTTCTTCAAGATTCCCCTCCCATTTTACTTTTCCAAAAAGTGATAACATCTTTTTTCTTCTATTTAGCCGGATGAGTTCCTCTAAAGCATAATTAACAAGTTCCTTTTTACTTTTTATTTTAGTTGCCTTCATTGCCTGCCCCATCAATTTATCATCAATTTCAATATTGGTTCTCATAGTTTTTTATTTTTTGTTTAAAACTTTATTGAAAATAATCTCGCCTTTGCTATAAGTCCTCATTTTATCTAAATCGCCTTCCCATTTTACTTTCCTTTTAATGACAACAATTTAAGCCTCATTTGATATTTTACATATTCAGTAAGCGCTTCATTAATTATCTCTTTTTTGGTCCTCTATTTAGAATATTTAAGAGCCTTCTTCATCAAATCATCATCTATTTCAATATTTGTAAGCATGGTCTAAAGTTTTTATACACAAATATACCCAATTCTATACACATCGGATTGCTTACAAATTCCTAATCACCGCGTCTGCAAACTCACTGGTTTTTAATAATGTTCCTCCTTTCATCAGGTTGTAAAAATCAATCGTTACTGTTTTATTCCTGATGGTTTTTCCTACTGCATTCGTAATCATATCGGCTGCATCTCTCCACCCCAAATATTCAAACATCATTACGCCGCTTAAGATTAGGGAAGACGGGTTCATACTATTGGTGTTGGCAAACCTTGGCGCAGTTCCATGCGTTGCTTCAAAGATGGCATGGCCTGTGGAATAATTAATATTCGCTCCGGGCGCAATCCCGATTCCTCCTACCTGCGCTGCCAGAGCATCGCTGATATAATCGCCATTAAGATTTAGCGTAGCGATGATGGAATAATCCTGGGGAGCAAGCAATGCCTGTTGCAAAAAATTATCAGCTATCGCATCTTTGATAATAACCTTTCCCCCAACAGCAGCAATGCGCATATCTTCGTTCGCCACCGCTTCCCCACGATCTTTTTTGGTAGCTTCCCATTGGTTCCATGTGTACACTTCATTTTTAAATTCGCGCTCTGCCAATTCATATCCCCATTTTTTAAAAGCGCCTTCGGTAAATTTCATGATGTTGCCCTTGTGAACCAGAGTAACAGAAGGGAACTTGTTTGCGATTGCATATTCAATAGCTGCGCGAATCAATCTTTCCGAACCTTCTTTGCTCACCACTTTTATACCGAATGAAGTGCTTTCGGGAAACCTAATTTTTTTTACACCCAAATCATTTTGTAAAAAATCCAAAAGCCGTTTGGCTTCCGGGGTGCCGGTCATATATTCTATTCCTGCATAAATATCTTCTGTGTTTTCCCTGAAAATAACCATATTCACTTTTTCAGGTTGCCACATCGGTGAAGGAACTCCTTCAAAATATTTGATGGGCCTGAGGCAAACATACAAATCCAGTTCCTGTCTCAGCATTACGTTCAGGCTGCGGATTCCTCCGCCCACTGGCGTGGTTAACGGGCCTTTTATTGCCACGAGGTATTCTTTAAGCGCATCCATCGTTGACTTTGGCATCCATTCGCCTGTTTTATTAAAAGCTTCTTCACCCGCCAACACTTTCATCCAGTTAATTTTCTTTTTTCCATGGAAAGCTTTTTCCACTGCAGCATCAAAAACACGCACACTTGCCTGCCAGATGTCGGGACCAATGCCATCGCCTTCAATAAATGGAATTGTTGGCTGATCGGTAACATTCAATTTGCCATTTTTATCCATCAGAATTTTATCTGCCATAAATTATATTTTATTGTATGATGAGCATTTGCGCTCAACAGTAAACCCACAAATTTTACTGATTTTTATTTTAGTTTTAGCCGTAATTTCTGGACTAGCAGGGTAAACTGCAATTCACCCATTCATTATCAAAATTGACACCATTATATTTTTTGTAAAAATTAATAGCAGGTTCATTCCATTCCAGCACCTGCCAAACCATGCCGGAAAATTTTTTTTCTTCTACTTCTTTTAATAACTGGTCAAACAATAATTTACCGATTCCCTTTCCACGAAAAGGCTCATTTACGAGAATGTCTTCCAGGTAAAGCCGCTGCCCTTTCCATGTAGAATACCGTATATAATACAACGCAAATCCCACTACCTTTTCATCAGTTTCCGCCACAAATGCCCACCATACCGGCTTCTCACCAAATCCGCTTTCAACAAAATGATTAAAAGAAACAGTGACTTCATCAGGCGCTTTTTCGTAAGCCGCCAATTCATGAATGAGTTGCATCATGGATTGGCAATCGTCTTTTACCGCTTTTCGAATGTTGATTTTCATGATAACTTTCGATAATTTTCAATTATCAATTTCCATTTCAATTAGAGATTGCCTGTTCCAAATCATTTAAAATATCATCAATATTTTCAATCCCTACGCTCATCCGAATCAGCCCATCCGTGATGCCATACTTTTCACGGTCTGCTTTAGGCACGCCGTAATGTGTCATAGACGCCGGATGAGACAAGAGCGAATCACAACTTCCAAGAGAAACTGCTCTCACGCACATCTGTAATTTATTAATAAATTTTTTGCCTGCTTCCAACCCATCTTTCATTTCAAAACTCAACATCGGGCCGGGATGCTTCATTTGTTTAAGTGAGGTTTCATGGTCCGGATGTGATGCAAGCCCGAGGTAATTCACTTTGTTAATCGCTTTATTTTTTTCAAGAAATTCCGCCACTTTTACCGCGTTGGCGCAATGCCTTTCCATTCTGACTTCCAGGGTTTTCATTCCCTGTGTCAATAAAAAAGCATCGAAGGAGTTGCTGTTACCGCCCAGCAGGCGATGCACTTTTTCCAATTTCGTATTCATCAGTTCAATGTCTTTTCCCACAAGCGCACCGCCGATTGCAGTTCCATGGCCATTTAAAAATTTCGTAGTAGAATGAACCACAAAATCAACCCCATATTTAAAAGGCTGCTGCAAATAAGGTGTGGCAAAAGTATTGTCCACGGCCACAATCAAATTATAGTTTTTGGCCAAATGGGTAAGCGCCTGGATATCTACGCATTGAATGGTAGGATTGGCGGGCGTTTCCAAATAAAGCAATCTTATTTTCGGGTCATTTTTTATAGCTTTTTCTGCTTTGTCCAAATCGCGCAAATCAATAATCTGCGCTTCAATTTGCAACCCTGGAAGCACCCGGTTCATCAATTCCTGCGTGCCTCCATACAAAGAATAATGGGAAAGAATTTTCTCGCCGCTTTTTACATTTCCCAACAGCAACGTGCTGATAGCAGCCATCCCGCTCGCGTGAAGCCGCGCTTTTAATTGCAAAGGCTTATCATTTTCAACAATACCAAAACTTTCCAAAGCTGATATTTTATTTTCCGCTTCCTCGAGGCTGGGATTTCCCCAACGGCTGTAAATGTAGCCGGGTTCTTCGCCGCTGAACCGGCGCATTCCTTCTTCGGCGGTTCCGAAAACGTAAGAGCTGCTGGCGTAAATGGGTGTGAGATGTGGATTGTTCCCTTCTGTTTTATGACCCGCGTGGATGGCTGTAGAGCCAAATCCTTTCAATTGTTTTTTTTCTGAAGACATTTTAAAATTTAATAAAACCCTAATTAAGAATGCTGCAAAAGTAGTTAAAAGAGGAAAATGAGAGGAAGTGATTCGAATCATAAGATAGCTATGATCCATTATTTGATATCCGAAAGATAAAAAATGTAAAAAGAAGCAAGAAGAAAAATGAATGAAATCCCTATCTTCAATTTTTTTAAAAAAAAGAATCAGAGATTATGAAAATGAATATTGCGCCTTATATTGATCACACGATTTTAAAACAAACTACCACCCTTGATGAAGTAGAAAAAGTTTGTAAAGAAGCCATGGAGTATGGCTTTGCTGCGGTTTGTGTGCCACCATTGTATGTAAAAAAAGCGAAAGAGTTTTTAGGAGAATCCGGAATAAAAGTTGCCACTGTAATCGGTTTTCCTTTTGGATATTGTGCCATTGAAGCAAAAGTGGCAGAGATGGTTTTGGCCATTGTTGACGGCGCGGATGAACTGGATGTGGTGGTAAATATTTCAGCAATAAAAAACGGCGATTGGAATTTTATCGCCAATGAAATCAATACGATAATGCCCATTGTCAGGAATAAAAACAAAGTGATTAAAGTTATTATCGAAAGCGGTATTTTGACAGAAGAAGAAATCATAAAATGCTGTGATATTTATGGCGCCGCCGGTGTGGATTATGTCAAAACCTCAACTGGCTTTGCAAAGAAAGGCGCTTCCATCCATGATGTGGAATTGATAAGGGCTCACCTCGCAGATTCGATAAAAATCAAAGCCAGCGGCGGAATCAGGTCTTATTCATTTGCAAAAGAACTCATCAACGCCGGTGCCAACAGGCTTGGCTGCAGCGCCAGTGTGGAGATAGTAAAGGAAGGAATGGAGTAGAAAAATATTTAAAGTTTTTTAGCAACTCAATCGTTTTCTTTTTCGTCATTCTAACAAAAATTTCTGTTTCCTGGTTTTGGGAAAGGAAAGGATGACTTTAGATTTGCATTTTGATTTATTCAGCGGTATGAAATATTTATTCATTTTATTTTTCATTGGTTTCAGCAGTTCTTCTTTTGCTCAATCGAATGACTCTCTTCCTCAAAACAAGGTGGTTGTTTTTAAAGATTACAGGCTTAACATTTTGGCAAGAAAAGAGGCAGAATTAAATGCCATCAATTATAAAAGAAAGCCGCGAACCGTAATGGGATACCGGCTGATGGTTTTGAATACCAATGATAAAGACTATGCCTTTAAAGTCCGCGCTGAACTTTTGAAGAAATTCCCGGAGCAGAAGCCTTATATGTGGTATTCAAATCCTTACATACGTATCAAATTTGGAAATTTCAAAACAAAGGAAGAGGCTGAAACCTATAGAAAACAAATCAGCGATATGCTTGGTGGGGCCACGATCTATTATATGGAAGAACCAATAGAGATTGATCCTGATATAAAATAATTTGTCAGTAAACTAACAAATAACCGGGAATTTTATTTCCTTATTTAAATAATTGGTAGGCTATAAAACTCATAAGGTAAGCCAGGCCGGTCATATAGCCAAGCATAATCAGTGGCCACTTCCAGCTTCGGGTTTCGCGCTTTACTACAGCTAAGGTGCTCATGCATTGCATGGCTAAGGCATAAAAAACGAGCAGGGATAATCCCGCAGCGAGCGTGTACACTTTATCCCCATTGGGCCATCTTGCCGCGTTCATTTTTTCACGCAACGTAGCGCTGTTTTCATCTGCATCATCCCCAACGCTGTAGAGGGTGGCCATTGTTCCTACAAATACTTCCCTTGCAGCAAACGAAGTTATAAGCGCGATTCCTATTTTCCAGTCATAGCCTAGTGGCCTGATAACGGGTTCGATGGTTTTGCCCAATATGCCCGCATAGGAAGTTTCAAGCAATTCGGTACTTTCCAATTTATCATATTCCTTCGCCTGGGAAGGATTTTGCACGGTAAGCGCTTCATATTTTGTAGCTACAGCATGCATCTTTTTGGGAGGTCCAAAAGAACTCAATACCCACAATAACAGACTGATCACCATAATCACTTTTCCGGCTTCGAACACAAATATTTTGGCTCTTTCTACCATAGTAGTCACGATATTTTTCCAACGTGGGCCACGGTAGGCAGGGAGTTCCAAAATGAAAAAACTTTTTTCTTTGCTTTTGATAAACCATTTCATCACGTATGCCGCCAGCAACGCCATGAAGGTTCCCAAAAAATACATAAGCATCATCACCATCCCCTGGAGGCTGATAAATCCAAAATACATTTTATGAGGAATCACCAGTGCGATCAAAACGGTATATACCGGCAGGCGTGCGCTGCAACTCATCAAAGGAGTACACATAATGGTCAATAGCCTTTCTTTTTTATTTTCAATGCTCCTGGCGCTCATTATGGCAGGCACGGCGCACGCAAGTCCGCTTACCATAGGCATTACGCTTTTACCGTTAAGCCCGGCTTTGCGCATGATCTTATCCGTCAGAAAACTAATCCTCGCCATATAGCCCGTATCTTCCAGTAAGGTTATTAATCCAAACAGGATCATGATCTGCGGAACGAAAACAATGATCCCGCTTAAACCGGCGAGGATTCCATTTATAAAAAGATCAGTAAACCATCCGGCAGGAAGCACATTTCCCAACCACTTGCTGCCTTCTGCAAAGAACCATTCGATTCCGTCCATAGGATATTGCGCAATGACAAATATGCTTTGAAACAAAGTAAAAAGCACAGCCATCAGGATCAGGTATCCCCAGGTCCGGTGCAGTAAAATGTCATCTAGTTTTTGGGTAAATAAAGCCTTTTGCAAAGGGTCAGTTTCCACCACCGTTTGCTTCATGATTGTTTTTATCTTTCCATATCTCTGTAAAATTTCCTGCGCCTGGGTTTTGGTGGGATTGAATTTGGTTTCAATCTCAATATTCTCTATTGCATCCTGTGTTTGGTCATTCAAAGAAAAATTTTCATGATTGATCAGGTAATGGATGGCGCGGTAATCGCTGATGTGAGGAAAAATATGCTGCACTTTTTTTATGGCAACCGGAGCCAAAGGTTCCATATCCACAAAATCTCTTTCAGGAAAATTACCGAGGTTGGCAGCCGCATGGTTAATTGCTGCTTTTAACTGTGGAATTCCTTTATTTTTTCTTGGATTAACGGGCACTACAAAAACACCCAATTCTCTTTCAAGGCCGTGAACATCCACCTTAATATTATTCTTTGCGGCAATATCCATCATGGTGAGCGCAATCACCAGCGGCCGCTTCAGGTCAACGATCTGCGAACAAAAAAGTAAATTCCTTTTTAGATTACTCGCATCGGCAACCAATACAATTATGTCAGCTTTTATCTGTGGATCCTGCTCCAGCAAAACTTTATAAGCCACCCATTCATCGCTTCTTTTCGGGTAAAGGCTGTAGGTTCCGGGCAGGTCGATAATTTTTGCCGTTGCTGATTCAGATATTCTTGAAATTCCTGTTTTTTTATCAACCGTTACTCCGGGAAAATTTCCTACCTTTTGATTTAGGCCGGTAAGGGCATTGAAAAGAGAAGTTTTCCCGCTGTTGGGATTCCCGACCAAAGCTATATTTAGTTGTTTGCTCAAACGATTGAAAAATGATTGTCAAAGGTAACAGCGAACTTTTCATTATCTTTTACGAAATAGGGAAACAGATTTGTTGGCATGAATTTTATCTTTATCTTCTCTGCAATTTCCAATTAATTTTGTCCCTTTAAAAAATCTATACATTATGAAATATATTTTTATTTTCTTAATCTTGTTTTCATTCCAGGCACCGGCTCAAAAATTAAAAAAGGACGATAAGAAAGTGATCGGAAACTTGAAAACAGAAATCGCTTTTCTTGCGAGTGATCAACTTGAGGGAAGAAGAACCGGAACAGAAGGTGAAAAATTGGCTTATGAATATGTATCGGGTCAGTTTGAAAAAGCAGGTTTGTCTCCGAAAGGCGTTAATAATTCTTACCTGCAGCCATTCGAAATAAATGAGGGAAAAGAAATTCTTCCTTCTACCCGGTTTATCATTAATGATACAACCCTGCAAACCGGGAAAGATTATTTTCCCCTGATTTTTAGTGGGAATGGAACCGCGAAAGGAGAGGTGTCTCCCGCATTTAAAGAAAAAGGCAGTCCCTGGTTTTGGGATATCATGGATATCCTTAATGAAAATAAAAATAATCCCCATTTCGAAATCGCGCAAGCGATCAGAGACAGAGCATTGAATATTGAAAAGAAAGGTGCGTCAGCTTTAATCGTTTACAATTCAGGAGACATTGATGACGAATTGCGCTTCGATGCCAAATCAAAAATGACTTCCATAAAAATTCCGGTAGTTTATCTTTCCAAACCGATAGCTGCCAAATATTTAAGTGACAATGCCGCCTATCTTACCGTTGATCTTCAAACAGCATTGGGCCAAAAAACTACCACCGGTCATAACGTGATCGGCTACATTGATAACGGTGCAGCATACACGATTATATTGGGAGCTCATTATGATCATCTCGGCTATGGAGAAGATAATAATGCCACAGACCCAGGCGTACACGAAATACATAATGGAGCTGACGACAATGCCAGTGGAACAGCCGCCGTAATAGAACTGGCAAAAATGGTAAAAGATTCCAGGCTCAAAAAAAACAATTATCTTTTTATTTGTTTTTCGGGTGAGGAACTGGGTTTGCTTGGCTCCAAATATTTTACTGAAAATCCTACCGTTCCTCTTGATGCGGTAAATTATATGATTAATATGGATATGATCGGCCGCCTGGATGAGACTACTAAAAAGATCATAATCGGAGGCTATGGCACTTCACCGGAGTGGGGCAAAATACTTCCTGAAAAGACTAAGACCCTATCTGTCAAATTCGATTCAACCGGAATTGGCCCAAGTGACCATACCTCATTTTATTTAAAAGATATCCCTGTTTTGTTTTTCTTTACCGGGATGCAAAAAGATTATCACAAAGCCACTGACGATGCGGACAAAATAAATTTCATTGGAGAATACAGGGTAATTCAATACATTGAAAATATATTAAAGGAAACTAACAGCGACCAGAAAATCACGTTTTTAAAAACCCGTGAACCCAAAATGGAAACGGCTCATTTTTCTGTTACCCTCGGATTTATGCCTGATTATTCCTTTTCGGGAAAGGGTGTCAGGATAGATGCGGTCATTGAAGGAAAGATCGCGGAAAAAGTGGGAATGAAATCCGGGGATATTATCACCCGTCTTGGTGAATATCCTGTTAATGATATTTATGGTTACATGGATGCTTTGAGTAAATTTAAAAAAGGCGATGCCACAAAAGCCACGGTCATGAGGGGGAATGAACCATTGAGTTTTGATGTGGTTTTTTAAAATATTGAAAAATGAAATTGCGAATTGACAATGAGGCCATGCTGAGTGAATTTTTTGAGAATACCCGTTTGATGGGCATCGTTGCCTCTATTGAACAATATCGGTTTTGCTGGCATCTGAATCAACTGCTCAATTTCGATTTCCGGATCAACCACAGCATCGAAATACATCTCAATAAAAAAAACCGGCATTATTTTTTCCCTATTTATCAATACGAAGATCAGGCAGACACTATCAAACATTATCTCTATAACAACGAAGATGATGGAGAATACCTGTTACCTGAATTCCGTCACCTGGATTTTTTGTGGCTGATGAAAGATGATGTATTAAAAGACCAGGAATTAGCTGTTTTAATGAGTTCGGTCAGAACGATACCGTCCGTTCAGATGGTGGTGGAATTGACCAATGAAAAAATTAAAAACAAGCAACATCTCATTTTTTAAAAACATTTATCATGTGGAAAGAAGAAAACAACAAGCTTCATAAAAAATTTGAATTCAAGGATTTTTCAGAAGCCTTTGCATTTATGACAAGAGTAGCTTTGGCCGCCGAAAAAATGGACCATCATCCCAAATGGACCAATGAATATAATAAAGTGGAGATATGGCTTTCAAGCCATGACGCTGGCGATATTGTTACAGAAAAAGACAAAAAACTGTCAGCGATTATTGATAAAATCGGATGATTTTGGGATTAGGATTTTTTTTATTTTAAAGGGCCAAAATAAAAATTGGTTATAAAAGTTGGTTTACTGTGTGACTTTAATGTGAAGCCACCTTTAGCCCGATGATGGAAGCTATTAATGTGGTGAGGAAGAACAATCTCCAAAAATCGGTGGGTTCTTTAAAAACCAAGATGCCCACAATGACAGTTCCTACTGCTCCCACGCCCGTCCAGACGGCGTAAGCTGTTCCTATAGGTAAAGTTTGTGAAGCTTTATACAACAAGATCATGCTTAGCGAAAGGCAAACAAAAAATCCAACGATCCACCAAATGGCCGTAACGCCGGATGTTTCTTTGGCTTTGCCAAGGCAGGTGGCAAAGCCCACTTCAAAAAAGCCGGCAATGATTAAGAGAATCCAATTCATCATAATTTTTTTTCTTATCCATGCAAAAAAATAGTGTCAGGTGAATTGTGAGTTGTCAGTGGTGGAGCAGTATTCACTCACAACTCACTATTCCATAACATGAATTACTTTTTCATCTTTTGCAATAAATCTGCCAATAGGCTCTGCAAATTTTTCTAAACCGTTTTGCCGAAAAATTTCTTTTACTTCATCGACTGAATCCGGATCAACGGCAATCAATAATCCACCATTTGTCTGGGGATCAGGAAGAATAGAAAAAGCTTCTAACACATTTACTCCTTTTCCAAAACTGATCTTATTGCTATAGTTGTTCCAGTTTCTGTACGTCGCATCGGGGATTATTCTTTTGGAAAGATATTCGCGAACATTTTCGGTTATGCATAACCGTGAGTAATTAATTTCGGCAGATAAATTACTCCCTTCCGCTATTTCTGCCAAGTGACCGGCAATTCCAAAACCGGTGACATCCGTCATGGCATTTACTTCTTTTATTTTCCCCAAAGGCTCGCCAATGTAATTTAATGCTGTCATCTGATCAATCAAAACTTCCAGGTCTGCTTCTTTTAAAACTCCTCTTTTTTGTGCGGTTGATAAAATTCCTACGCCTAAAGGTTTCGTCAGGAAGAGCACATCGCCTTCCCTGGCAGTATTATTTTTTTTCAGATTATCAACCGGAACCAACCCATTTACAGATAAGCCAAAAAATGGTTCTGCTGAATCGATACTATGCCCCCCCGCCAGCGCTATTCCCGCTTTTGCGCAAATATTTCTCGCACCTTCCAGCACTTCTTTTGCCAGCGATGAGGAAAGTTTATCTACAGGCCAACCAAGCAAGGCTATTGAAAGTATGGGTTTTCCACCCATCGCATAAATATCGCTGATGCCATTTGCGGCCGCTATCCGACCAAAATCAAAAGCATCATCCACAATGGGCATAAAAAAATCAGTGGTTGAAATCAGTGCATTGCCATCTCCCAAATCATACACTGCTGCATCATCCTTACTGTTATTTCCTACCAATAAATTTTTATCTGGAAAAGCGAATTGCGAATGAAGAATTTCTTCCAGCACCTGCGGTGAAATTTTACAACCGCATCCTGCGCCGCGGGAATATTGGGTAAGCCGGATTTTTTCGTTGTTTGTTGAATTTTCCAATCAGGTTTTCTTTTTTCGTACTAAAATTATTTTTGAATTTTTATTCAGGTCACCACTGAATCGTATCTCATAAATTTTTGTGCCTTCTCGGATCACTAGCAATCCGGTGTTGGGAGGAATGCTTCCCAGGTTTTCTGCATACAGAACCACTGAAATAGAATCGCCCATGTCTGGCGTGATATAAATGGTTTTGTTAAAAGCCTTTTCCAGCAAGCCTACGCGTGGCATTACCACTTTTCCGTTAATAAGAACACTTACGGTATCTCCATCCACAGACCCATTGTCATATAAAGAAAAAACAAGGCTGTCCTGGGCTATATCCACTGTCCGGATCGTTTCCAGTTTTCTTTTTGAAAGATCTGCAGCAGCCGTCGGATTGGCTTTTTGAATTTGAAGCAGTTCTTCCTGTGCCCGCTTTTGCCTTTCCAGATCTTCCTTTGTTTTCTGAGCTTTGGCAAGCGCTTCTTTTGCCTGTTGTTGCCGGGCCGATTCTTCTGTTGCTTTTTGTTGTTTAGCCAGTTGCTCCTGCGCCAATCGTTGTTTTGCCAGTTCTTCTTTTGCTTGTTGAGCATGTAATGCTTTTAGCTGAGCAGCTTTGGCTATTGCCTCTTTTTCTTCCTGTTGTTTTCTTATAGAATCCACTTTAGCTTTTTGAACTTTGGCAATGGATTCTAATTCCTGTTGTTTTTTGGCAGAATCTTCTTTAGCTTTTTGAACTTTGGCAATGGATTCTAATTCCTGTTGTTTTTTGACAGAATCTTCTTTAGCTTTTTGAACTTTGGCAATGGATTCTAATTCCTGTTGCTTTTTGACAGAATCTTCTTTAGCTTTTTGAACTTTGGCAATGGATTCTATTTCCTGTTGTTTCCTATTCCCGCCTTCTCCGGCTGCATTTATTGCAATATTATTTTGAGGTTCGGGTAAAAATAAAAGTTGTTTGGCCAGCCCCAAATCCTCCAGTTTTTTTACAATAACCGTATTTTCAGGATTCTTTTTTTTTCTTTCAAGTAATACTGAGCCGGTTAAAGGGCTATAATGCCTTGTAGCATTGGTTTTCCAGGTTCCTTTTAAAACTTCTGTGGTATCATTGTTTGAGAGCGTCAATGTTGCATACATTTTTACACCCTTGGGCGGAGGTTCCGGAAAATTATTGTAAACAAATTTTTCATCCTCCACTAATATCTCATCATTTTTAATTTTAATCTTAATTTCTTTTACTCCTACATTTTTTGCACTATCTGAAATAAAAGTGGTATGCGAAAATCCACTGGCTTTACCGTTAGATTCATTAATAGCCAATTCAAAAGGGATGTACTCTTTGGTGGTATCGTTATAAAGTTTACCTGCCCAAACACCGGAAATATCCTGGGAAAAACCATGGAGAGGAAAAACGAAAAGAATCAGGATAGCCACGCGCATCTTACTTATATATTGGAGGTAACGCATGAATAGTTGGTCTTAAATAGAGATACTTTATATTGCTTTAAATACGTTCAAAAATATAACATTATTGTTCAAGTAAAAGCGAAGCATTTTTTTCTGAGGATTCGCTGCATATAACCTTGTGCAGCAGCGCTTCTGTATTGTCACGCTTTTGCAGGCTCTGGGCATACATCTTGTCATAATATTTTAAAAGAACAGAAAACGCGTCATTATTTTTTCCTTCTTCGATAAATTCAATTGTTTTTTTCGTTTCCAATCCTCCCAGCCGCTTTTGGATTTTTATAACACATTCGATTAAAGATTGCTTGTCAAAGGTTCCATAAAACTTTACAATATTTTTTAACCGTTGCTCAAAAGGGATTTCCAAAAAATATAATTTACTTTCCCGCATTTGAAGCCAAAATGGTTTTGGAACCCCCACCGTTCCAATATGTGCGCTTTCATCTTCTACCCAAATATGCTTTTTCGTATCACCATCACCGTTATGCTCCTTTTCAAATTTCCACAACTCAATGGCAAGCCGGTTTTCAAACATTTCCGGGGTAGGTTGTTTTTCTTCTCCCAGGCCTCCAAACGCTGAGCCTTTATGATTGACCAGCCCTTCCAAATCAATTATTTTTTCTCCTCTTTTGTCCAATTCTTTTAAAATCTCTGTCTTCCCTGAACCTGTAAATCCACCCACTACTTTCAGGCAATATTTTTTCTCAAATTGAGCCAATACCCATCTTCTAAATGCCTTATAACCTCCTTCCAGCACATAAATTTTATATCCGTACAAATTTAAAAGCCAGGCCACTGCATCACTTCGCATTCCGCCTCTCCAGCAATGCACCAGGTATGTTTTGC
>JBIQMJ010000050.1:0-17243 GCA_044463445.1 Segetibacter koreensis | reverse complement strand
CCCCTTAAAATCAATTTTATCATTTTCAAAAACCGCTAAAGCGCTGATCGGCGTTGAACATCCGCCTAATAAAGTTCTTAAAAAATCACGTTCGATTTTTGTGCATTTTTCGGTTGCTTCGTCATTCAGTAAATGAGCAGCTTCAAAAGATGATTCATCATTTTCCCTGCATGAAACAGTGATCGCGCCTTGTGCCGGAGCGGGTAACATCCAATCCAATTCAATGGAATTTTCAGGACGCAGATTGATTCTTTCCAATCCGGCAGCAGCGAAGATGGCGCCATTCCAATCATTCTCTTCTATTTTTCTCAAACGGGTATTTACATTTCCACGAAGGTTTTCGATTTTGTGATGGGGATAGCGATGCAACCACTGCGCCTTGCGGCGAATGCTGCTGGTAGCGACGGTGAAGGGTGAATGGTGAGTGGTGAGTGGTGAATCAGGAATGGTGAATTGACCATTGAGCATTGACCATCGACCATTGACCTTCAACACCAGGATATCTTTAAATGATGCCCGTTTTAAAACCGCTGCCTGCCTGATCCCTGAAGCTAATTGCGTTGGAACATCTTTCATGGAATGAACCGCCAGGTCAATTTTATTATTCAGTAGAGCGGCATCTAAGGCCCTGGTAAAAATTCCCTGAACACCTAATTCATAAAGGGGAGTAATGGTATTCTGATCGCCTTCACTTTTGATGAAAACCAATTCAGATTCGAATCCATTTTCTTTTAGAAGTGTTTGCACGAGTGATGCCTGCCATACTGCGAGCTGGCTTTCACGGGTGCCTATCTTAAGTCGTCGTTTCATGAAGATAATTGCTTAATGCATTGATACATTGGCAACCTTTATTCTTTTTAACTTTTAACTGAATGGCCAGTGAAGATACGGTTTTATGAATTTTTTCAGGAGAGGAATTCTCCAAATGGTACCTTTCATTTAATTCAAAAAGTTGTGATTTCACCATCCGCAGCATTGGATTATTAAACTGAAACCTGTGCCATTCTTCCAAGCTACGAAGGGTATCGTCAATTATTTTTTTGGCCTTTGGAATTTCCGCCTTACGCAATGAAATGGTTTGTTCCAAAATAGAAGAAACTTCGTCCACATTTAAAACCGTAATGCCTTTTATTTCTTTAATCCGTGGGTCTACATTTTGAGGAACTGAAAGATCAAGAATCAATTTTGAGTTATTGCCTGAAAAAAAAGAAGGAACAACAGAATAAGTATCAGAGGAGGAACTCACTATAATGATATCGGCCTCATTGCATGCCGATGCCATTTTTTTATATGGGATAAATTTTGCTTTAAATATCTTAGCCAACTCGCTGGCTTTCTCATCCGTTCTGTTCGTAAATGAAATGTCTGAAACAGGCAAATAATCTCTCAGGTTTTTAGCTACCTGGTTACCAAATTTTCCGGTTCCTGCCAGGAGTATTTTTTTATCAGAAAGATCTTTTATTTTTTCCTTAATAATTTCGATAGCCGCATAAGAAACAGAAACGATTCCAGAGCTTAAATTCGTTTTAGTTTTTATTTCTTTGGAAACCTGCAATGAATAATTAATTGCCCTTTCCATAAAGTTGTCGATGCATCCTTGTTCTTTGGCAATTTTAGCCGCATGCTTGATTTGAGAAAGGATTTCATAATCACCAATAATCTGCGAATCAAGCCCTGAGGCAACATTGAACAAATGTTCAATCGCCTCTAATCCATGATAAGTATAACTATATTTCTGAAAATCTTCCAATCGATTCGAAGTGTTTTCACATAACAATTGGGAGAAAATTTCCGGGTTATTGCTAATGCCGTATATTTCTGTCCGGTTGCACGTAGAAAGGGGAAGGCAACCGGGAATGTTTTTTGCCGCAGCCTGTTTTAAAACATCAATAGTTTGGCTTGCCGAAAGAGAAAATCGGCCACGAATAGCCGTATCGCTTTTGCGGTAATTGATGCCAACTATACAAAAACTATTTAGGGAATTATGGTATGTATTAGCGAGTTTTGTCATTCGATTGTCGCAAAAATATTTTTAAAATTGTTTTAGTTGGTCATTGTTTAGTCAAAACATGCTAGTTAGCGTAATCTAAAAAAAATTAAATATTACTTATTTAAAAGCTTCATTTTTTGCGCAAAAGTAATACTATCTTTTTCATCGGGCGACTTTTGCATATTAATACTAAACTCATGCTTTATTGATTTCTTTTTTCTTTTTCAATTTTTCAATTCTATGACCCAATATAAAGAGAATTCAAAGATTAAAAGGTTACAAATAAAGCACATAAAAAATAAAAAATCTCTTTACCACCGGATTTAGTTAAACGAAAAAAATATTCAAAGGATTCATTTTATCAGAAGCTACATTTGCATCTAATTTATGACAATGGCATCTGCAAAAACAAAAAAAGGAATAATATTAATAAATCTTGGTTCTCCGGATTCAACAAATGTTTCTGATCTTAGAAAATATCTTGACGAATTTTTAATGGATGAAAGAGTTATTGACAAACCATGGCTGCTTCGCGCTTTATTAGTGAAAGGAATTATTGTTCCTTTTCGCGCGGCCAAATCTGCAGAAGCTTATAAGACTATCTGGATTAAAGAAGGTTCTCCACTCATCGTTTATACCGAAAAACTCCGTGATGCTTTGCAGGCAATAGTTCCGGAGCCTGTTGAGATTGCTATGCGTTATGGAAATCCAACAGCCGAAGAAGCTTTTCAATCGTTGTTAGAAAGGAATCCTGAAATTAAAGAAGTAATTGTTGTGCCGCTCTATCCGCATTATGCGATGTCAAGTTATGAGACAGCCGTAGAGCACATGAAAGAAGCGTATCAAAAGAAAAAATATCCTTTTACGCTTTCTATTCTTCCTCCTTTTTACAACAACAAAAATTATATCCACGCACTCTCAGAAAGCATTCGTCCTTATTTGCAGAAAAATTATGATCATCTTTTGTTCAGTTTTCACGGGATTCCCCAAAGGCACATCCGGAAAAGTGATATCACGGGTTGCCATTGTTTGCAATCTGAAAATTGTTGTGAAACGCATTCTCCGGCTCATGATTTTTGTTATCGCCACCAGGTGAGAACCACCACCAGGCTGGTTGCGGAAGAATTACGGATTCCTGCAGATAAATTCAGCATTTCGTTTCAATCAAGATTGGGAAAAGGCTGGCTCACACCTTTCACGGATTTCCGGTTGAAGGAAATGCCTAAGGAAGGAATTAAAAATTTACTCGTAGTTTGTCCGGCTTTTGTGAGCGATTGCCTGGAGACTTTGGAAGAAATAGCCATTCGCGGAAAAGAAACATTTCTGGAAGCCGGCGGAAAATCTTTTGCCATGATCCCTTGTCTCAACACCAATCCTCTTTGGGTAAATGCGATTGAAGAAATGATCCGAAACCAGCAAGAAAAAATTCCGGAAATAGAAACCACCAAATCCTGATTCATCATTCACCGTTGAACCATGTACTTCTACGTTAAAGCGCTTCACATCATTTTCATCGTCACCTGGTTTGCAGGGCTTTTTTATATCGTAAGGCTTTTTGTTTACAGCGCTGAAGCCAATGGAAGATCGGATCCGGAAAGATCCATTCTTCTCCGCCAGTTTGGAATCATGCAAAAGCGGCTATGGTACGGCATTACGTGGCCTTCAGCAATTTTGACTTTGATCTTTGGAACCTGGATCGGAATTCTTTATGGAAGTTTACCTGTGTGGTTGCTGACCAAACTTTTTTTTGTATCCGGATTATTTGCTTATCATATTTTTTTGCATATCATTTTTCGTCAGCAACAAAAAGAAAATTTTCGCTGGAATTCGCAACAATTAAGAATGTGGAATGAAGTGGCCACTTTATTTTTAGTTGCTATCGTGATGCTGGCAGTGGTTAAGCAATTGATAAGTTTTGTTTGGGGATTGGGTGTTTTGATTGCTTTGGGATTTTTGCTTTTTGCAGCGGTCAGAATTTACAAACGGCTTCGCAAGCCTTAAAACAGGCGATTACAACAATGCTTCTGCAATTTGTTCCCATTCCTTTTCTAAAGAAATATCCGGTCGGTTTTTACCTGCCCGCCTGTACCAATAATCGGCGTTAAATATATCTCCTTCTTTACGATGAAGATATGCGTGAATCCATGCCGCATTTTTATCCTCCACATCCTGGATCAGAATGTGTGCTTTTTGCCAGTCGCCCTTTGCATCAAACCACAAAGCCTTTAAATGTTCAGGAAGATTATTTTTTGGCGAATTTTCCAGTAATGTTTCTTTAAACTCACGAAGATTCATGCTGTAAAAATAAGTAAACGAATAAATAGTAAAGATTTTTGTTCGTTCAAAAAATTATATTTCTTTCTGTCTTTTTCTTCTGAAAAAATAATAGAACGGTACACCGGTGAATATTAAGGCGGTGCCCGCAAGGCTTTGCCTGGGATTGCTTATTAATACTCCTGTAAGAAAAATGGCGATAAATAAAATAAATAAAATGGGTGCCAGGGGATAGCCCGGAATTTTACCGGTGATCAATTTTTTTTGTTTTAAAATTATAAGCGCTATAGCAGTGAGCATGTAAAAAGCAAAACCGGTAAAAATAACCATATTGGTTAGCACATCAAATGTTCCAGAAAGAATAAGAATACAACTCCATATCATTGAATACCACAAAGCATTTCCGGGAGTTCTGTAAACCGGATGAATTTTTGCCGCACCTTTAAAAAAAACGCCTTCCTGTGCCATCCGGAAATAAACACGCGAATAAACCAGGATAATAATATTGAGCGTTCCAAATGAGCTGAGCATGATAAGAATAGAGATTAGCATGGCGCCTCCATTGCCCATAAGCTTTGCCGCGATTTCAGTGGCTGCTATCTTATTTTCTCCCATGGCTGCCAGTTGCTCCAGAGGCATTGCTTTCATAAAAGCATAGTTTATCAAAACATAGAGAAGCATCACAAGTGATACCCCTGTTATAATTGCAATGGGGACATTTCGTTTGGGATTTTTAATTTCTCCGGCGATGGCGGTCACATTGGTAAAACCGTCATAAGCCCAGAAAGCGCTCAGCATTGCTGCCATAAAAATGGCCAGGGAAGGGGCATGATGAATGATTGGGCGATTGATTAACGCAACATCAGCAGGGGAGGGGCTTGCAAGGATCAAACCGGCGAGGATCAGAAATAAAATCCCCAGGACTTTGGCTGAAGTAACTATGTTGTTCAAAACAGCGCTGTTTTTTACTCCGCGGAAATTGAACCAGGAGAGAACCATTACCGTTGCTACTGAAAAGATTTTAATTCCTGAACTTTCGAATGGGTAAATTGAATGGGCTATGGATAAATGGCTCCATTGCTGAAAAGGATTTGGAATGGGGATGAGAGAATTCACCGATTGAGAAAAGATAAAGGCTATTGCGGCAATGGAGCCGCTTCCAAAGATGATAAAAAGCCCCCAGCCATTCAGGAAAGAAATAAAATTGCCAAATGAAACCCGCAGGTATTCATAATTACCTCCCGATTCTGTAGTTAGCTTTGCCAGGCCAGCGAAAGTAAATGCTCCGATCAGTACAATAATACCTGCAACAACCCATGCAAGCAAAATAAAATTTTGGCTCATGCCTGTTTGGGCCATGGGAACCACCTTCTTAAAAATACCGGTTCCAATCATATTTCCTGAAACCATCAAAATAGCGGTAGACACGCCCAGGACACGCCTCAGCGTAATACTGGATGGTCCGGTCACTATTGAGTTTTTCTCAATTGATTCTTCCATGAACAAATTTGTTTCTAAGAATATAGCAGTCCAATGAATAAATCAGATTTCAATGGGTAAAGTAATAATAATTAATTGACCCTTCGCAAATTAATTTTTTAAAATTAAAACCTGGGAATCTTTTGAAGTAATGGGAATAGCTTAGTGCTTTACTAATCAATAATTTTTTGATAAAAGAAAACTGGTTATTTATTGGTTTACTGAACCCAATTGTCTGAAAACTGTAAGTTTTTCAACAACTGAAAATTTTAAACCAACTTTTGGAAAGATATTACATCTTTGCATCAAGCCGGTTAAAGTTAATCTTCCTTATGATCCGGAGATAGAACATAATAAACTAAATCAAGATTTATGGAACACGATAGAAAAAGGAGAAGACATTCTTAATAAGAGCTATTCCGGTGAAGTAAAGAATGAATATTATCGCTATGTTGGAAAACATAATAAAGATACAGTTCCTGAGCCAATACGACAGTTGACTATTGAAGCAAAAAGCTGGACCGCATCTTTTGCCGTCGGAAAAAACTCCATGCTTGTCATTGATAGTTGGTTTGCGCATTTAACGACAGGGGATGATTTTCAAATTTTGAAACGTTTTGCGCTGATTTTCGAACAGGCATATACTCGTTTTCTCGACCTCCAAAAAGCAGAAGCGCAGGCAAGAGAAGCGCGGATAGAAGCGGCGTTGGAAAGTGTAAGAGCCAGCTCCATGGCTATGCATCATTCTAACGAATTGGAAAATGTAGTTAAAACTTTAGCGGCAAAATTGACCGAACTCGGACTTTCACTGGACGGGGCACTTATTTTATTTTTTGATAAAAAAACAAGAGATATCGGCTTGTGGATTGCTACTAATCAATTACCTGACCCGATCAAAGTTGAAATTCCGAATTCTAAGAGCAGTCAATCGAATTTAATTGTTCAGGATTTGTGGGCCGCATTTGAAACGTAAAAGGGTTTCATTAATAAGTCCTATTCCGGTAAGATAAAAAATGACTACTTCCGCTTTACTGTCAAAAACAATCTGTCAAGGATTCCTGAAACAATAAGAAAATTCCAACAGGAAGCCAAAAGCTGGACATTCAGTGCAGTTGCAGGAAAAAATTCACTTTTGGGTATTGACAGTTGGCATGAAAAGTTTATCACCGAACAAGACTATCAGGTTTTAATAAGATTTGCAAACGTTTTTGAACAGGCATATACCCGTTTTCTCGATCTGCAAAAAGCAGAAGCGCAGGCCAGAGAAGCACAGATAGAAGCAGCATTGGAAAGAATTCGTAGCCGCACTCTTGCAATGCAAAAATCAGATGAACTGGTTGAGACTGCTGCTGTTCTTTTTAAGCAACTCATTCATCTTGGTATTGAGCCAAACCGGTTGTACATCTGTATCATAAAAGACGAAAAAGGCGAAGCGGAATTTTGGATAACGGATGAGGACGGCAGTAAAGTAAGTCTTGCTTACTACGCGAAACTGGTTGAAAGCCCTTCGTTCAAAAAAATGCTCAACGGATGGAAAGAGAAGAAGCGTTCCGTCATTATAGATATGCAGGGGAAAGAACTGGAAAGTTATTTTCATCACCTCACGACATTAAATGTTCCGTTTAAAAACGGACTTGCACAAAAACGCAGAGTTCAATATCTCGCTTATTTCAACAAAGGTTTTATTGGCATGGCTTCGCCAGACCCGCAACCTGCAGAAACATTACAATTGCTTGAAAGATTTGCGTACGTCTTCAATCTTACTTACACACGGTTTAATGATCTGCAAATTGCGGAAGCACATGCACTGCAGGCCGAGCAGGATTTGATTGAAATAAAGAATGCAAGAAGAAAAGCAGAAGAAGCATTGACCGAATTGCAAGCTGCGCAAAAGCAATTGATCCAATCAGAAAAAATGGCTTCGCTGGGTGAACTCACAGCCGGCATTGCGCATGAAATTCAAAACCCTTTGAACTTCGTAAATAATTTTTCTGAGGTAAATAAAGAAATGCTGGAAGAGCTAAAGGCAGAACGCTTAAAGCCAAATGCAGAAAGAGATGAAAGTTTACAGGATGATTTAATTAATGATATAATTGCAAACGAAGAAAAAATAAACCATCATGGCAAACGCGCCGATGCCATTGTGAAAGGAATGCTGCAACATTCGCGCACAAGTTCCGGGCAAAAAGAACCAATCGATATCAATGCTTTGGCCGATGAATATTTGCGGTTAAGCTATCATGGCCTTCGCGCAAAAGACAAAACTTTTAATACAGAAATGAAAACTGATTTTGATGGATCGATTGAAAAAATAAATATCATTCCGCAGGATATTGGAAGAGTATTATTGAATTTATTTAATAATGCTTTTTACGCAGTAAACGAACAAAAAAACAAAAATCTTATTTCATCTGAAAAAGAGGTGACACCTTTTCAAAAGGTGTCACCTCTGTACAATCCAACAGTTTCTGTCAGTACAAAAAAGTGTGATGATAAAATTCAGATAATTATAAGAGACAATGGCAATGGAATTCCTCAAAAAATAATTGATAAGATCTTTCAGCCATTTTTTACTACAAAACCGACGGGAGAAGGAACAGGATTGGGGTTATCATTGGCTTATGATATTGTGAAAGCGCATGGAGGAGACTTAAAAGTGGAAAGTAAGGAAGGTGAAGGGAGCGAGTTTATTATTCAATTACCAATAGGATTGTAGTTTTCATCATGTAAATCAAATAAATTCTATAAATCCTGGTTCAGACAATTTATCGATATCATCCAAGCGCATCGGAGGAGAATTGAAAGTGAAAAGTGAGGATGGTGAAAGTACCATATTTATTATTCAAATACCCTATGAAATTTAAGCAATTTAGAAGGCGGCAAAAAACATGATCATCTGCCAAAAATATTTTTTGAGATAATAAATACTATTCATTTACCTTCATTAAACAAAAAATATAGGTTTTTCATTTTAATTCGTCCCTGTAAAAAGTCTTTTTCTTACCCTTTTTTATTTTCAAACAATTCATATCCTTTTAACCAATAATGGTTATAGAAATCCTTTTATCCTTTCTTTAAATATCCTTATGCGAACCTTATGTACAACAATTGCTTTATTTAATAGCATCTGAGAAATTGTAAATAGTGAAAGATTTAAACCTGGATTTCAAAAAGAAATAAATATTGTTAATAAGAAAGAATCTTTTACTGTTTTTATTCTTTGCACCATGCTTGCTGCAAATGAATGCTCAAACAAAACAACCCGTTTTTGTAATCCGTTCCGACACTGCTGCCAAACTTCTATTGGGTTATAATTATTTCCAGGCTTTAAAAGACAACAAAGGAAAATTCACCTTTGATCAGGTTCGTAACAAACATTGGTAAATGAATTCAAATATTTCAATAAGGATAGCAGTGGCGATTTAGCCAATGGTTTAAAAAAAAAGTATAAAACAAATGGAAGTACATCATCACCCACACGTAGAAAAGAAAAATTTCAAAGAATACTTTCTGGAATTCCTAATGATATTCCTGGCGGTGTTTCTTGGTTTTATTGCAGAGAATATCCGGGAAAAATTAAGTGACAGGTCAAAAGGAAAAGAATATGTTATCAGCATCAAAAAAGATCTTGTTGCGGATACATCAGCTATCAATGATTTTATGCCTGTTTTATTTTTTCGCATCCATCAATTAGATTCATTGATCTACATGCTACAACAGTCAGAGCCTGTTTCTGATGGCAGCAGCCTTTACTATTTAGCAAGAAGCTCAACAAGAGTAAGAATGTTTGAACCAACGAACACCACCATAACTGAGTTAGAACATTCAGGTAATCTAAGGCTGATCACCAATAGAAGAGTAATTGATGGATTAATAAAGTTTCAAAAAATCATTGGTAGTTACGAAGCGCTAACGCCGGTTGACATACATGAAGCCGACCTTTCCTATCCTTTGCTCGGAAATCTTTTTGATGCTTCTGTTTTTAGTACAATGGTTAAAACCGGTGGTGAAGATTTTTCAGTAGATACCTCTGCTTCCATATTTTCAAACCTCATAAAACCAAACGGCAATCCACAGTTAAGGAACCATGATCCGGACAAGATCAATCTGCTGATATTTTATTTGCATGAGCGTAAATCCACTTTTATTGGTGAAGCAGGAATATTGCAGGCACAAAAAAAAGCGGCGGCTTCGCTGATACAGATTATCAATGAAGAATACCATTTAAACAACGAATAAATCAAACATGGAAGTACATCATCATCCGGACCTGCATCACAAAAAGAAAAATTTCAAAGAATATTTTTTGGAGTTCTTAATGATATTCCTTGCAGTAACATTGGGTTTTATTGCCGAAAATCTGCGGGAGCATATTTCAAACAAAGAACAGGTACAGCGTTATATGCAATCCATGATAGACAATCTTAAAAGCGAGGGTGAAATGTATCGCTCCTACGATTCTATGAATGTGAGTTATTGCTTAACTATAGATTCAATTTTTACTTTTTTAAATAACAAAAGTAAATCTACAGGTCAGATTTATTATCGGGCAAGAACGTTAACTAATCTGGGTTCTTTTATCCCATCGGTACACGCAAGCTCCTATTCGCAAATGACAAGCACAGGTGCGATACGCCTGATACAACATCAGCCCGTTGCTGACAGTATTTCTTCTTATTATCAACTTATAAAATCGTTTGACGACTGGACAGGAATTCAACGGCAGCGTGTAGATAATTTAATTGCGGTAAATAATAAACTCTTCAGTGCCGGCGTATTTTTTTCAATGTATAAAGCGATGCACTCTTCAGGCGACTCTCTTCAGAATATTATTAAAAGCAACCCGCCCTTTGAAGCCACGGATGAGCAAAGCATTAACATGGTTATGATGGAATACCAGTATTATTATGGTTTTTTGAAATTAATGATTCAAAGAACAAACCAGGCATGGGCCCAGGCAAATAATCTTGCAGCCTTACTAAAAAAAGAATATAACATAAAAGGATAATCATAATGGAAGTACATCATCATCCCGATCTTCATCATAAGAAGAAAAATTTCAAGGAATATTTTCTGGAATTTGTAATGATATTTCTTGCGGTAACACTTGGCTTTTTTGCCGAGAACATCAGGGAAAATATTTCAGACAGAGGAACAGAGCATGCTGATTTAAATAGCCTTGTAAAAAATCTTACCGAAGATTCTGTAAACATTCAATCAGCATTACAAAGTTATCAGGCAAACGGGATGGAAATAGATTCCCTGATGGAACTGATAAAATCAGGAGAATATAAAAACAATCAGCAGACACTTTACCGAATGGCATACCAAACAAGAGGGTCAAAGGTATTTCCATATACCAATACGACATTCCAACAAATGGAAAACTCGGGGAGTTTAAGGTTAATCCGTAATGATGAGATCAGGAATTACATTATAAATTATAACAACACTATTAATACCGATATCAGAGCATTAGAATCCAGATTATTGGAAACTGAAAAAAAACAGGCTGAGCTGCAGAACAATCTTTTGAATGATACCTTGTATCCATCTACAGAAGACATTATTTATAAGCATGCACTCAAAACAAATTTCTTTAAGCCAGGTGATCATAATCCTGTTTTCAATCAAAGTCAACAAGCCCAATTTTTAAAACTATATAATTTATTGTTTGAAAGAAATATCATCAACACCTACTACAAATTTGAGCTTGGAAAATTAAGAGAGATGAATAAGGTACTGGTGGCAGCTATTAGAAAACATTACGATTTATAGATAATCAAAAGCAGTATTAAAATGGACGTACATCATCATCCGGACCTGCATCACAAGAAGAAAAACTTCAAAGAATATTTTTTGGAATTCTTAATGATATTCCTGGCTGTAACGCTTGGCTTTTTTGCCGAGAATATAAGGGAACATTTTGCCGATAAATCAAAAGAACGGCAATTTATTGTTTCACTGAAAGAAGATATTGTATCTGACACCGCGCAATTGCACTCTTTGCTTCCGGTTAGTGATACAATTTATGAAAAGCTCGACAGTCTATACCTTTTAATGCAGGCTGCCGGAAACGGGGAGCCTTATGATATACATAAACTTTATTACCTGAATTTCACCTACGGCTTTGGTCTTAATGTGTTTGTGCCAAACAAACGAACTATCTCGCAAATAAAAAATACAGGTGGTTTTTCACTGATAAAAAACAAACCGTGTCGGGATAGTATAACCGTATATGATAATTTCAATGAAGGTGATATAAAAATTAATGCCGCAGCTTACTACGATTGGATGAATGATTTGGATAAAATGTCTCAAAAAATATTTTATTATGACCAGGTTAAAACATTTGCTTCCAGCTTTAATCAGTACAACTTCTTATTAAACGATTCCCTGCAATTAAAATTGGTAAATAGTAATAAGCTGCTTTTAACCGAATATGCAAATAAGGTAAGGTCTTTAATGATGATGTTCAATATTCTTATTGAAACGGAAAGAACACAATTTGAACACGGTAAAGCGCTGGTGGCATTGTTAAATAAGGCGTATCATTTAAAAGATAAATAAAATGGAAGTACATCATCATCCACAGATAGAAAAGAAAGGATTCAAAGAATATTTTTTGGAATTCATCATGATCTTTCTTGCGGTCACATTGGGGTTTATTGCAGAGAATATCCGGGAACATATTTCTGAAAATGCACAGGCAAAGGAATTGGCAAAAAGCTTATACAAAGAAATATATTCAGACTCTATTAATATTCATGAAAAAATACTGGGCAGAATTGAAAAGGAGGATTACATAAAATACTTTGTGCAATACGTCCGGGATAGCGACGTGGTAAATCTTTCTCCAAATTTCTATCCTGCTTTTACTTCAACATTCATCAGCACTTTAACGATAATATTTCAGCCAAAGGATGGCATTCTCAATCAGCTTACCAATTCAGGGGCTTTGCGCTATTTTAAAAGCAGCAAACTGCAGGAGGAAATAGGTAACATCAGTGTTGACATTGCTAACCTGAGAAAAGGGAATGATGAAGAAGAAAACTTCAGGGAATCAAAAATGCATTCATTTCTTATTGCTCATTATGACTACAAATGGTTTGAAACATTAGCAGCGATGGCGCAACAAAAACTGAATAATCCATATATAGAAAGCTGGTATAAAAAGCTGGATTTATCGACGATAAAAAAACCTGAGATAAAAAATGTTGCACAATTTAACCGGCAGGAAGCTGCTAATATGGCTTCTGAATACCTGGTTATTATCAGGGGATTTCGCCTGATATTATACAACCAGTATGTGAAGTCTAACCATGAACTACTTGAAACATTGAGAAGAGAATATGGTACAAAATAACTTTAAGTAAATAAACAAATGGAAGTACATCATCATCCCCATTTGCCGCATGGCGAAAAGAAGAAATTCAAAGAATATTTTTTGGAATTCTTAATGATATTTCTTGCGGTAACGCTTGGCTTTTTTGCGGAGAATATTCGTGAAAAAATAACTGACAAAGCAATAGAAAAAGAATATATGGAAAGTCTCGTGTCTGACCTGAAAGCAGATACTTCGGCAATTTCCCAGGCGATTGATGAATGGTCGTCGGCAAATAAGGATGTCGTTGTTATTCAACAATCGCTGAAACATTCACCTGTGGATGTGAAAGACTTTTATCAATCATTGTCGAAAGATTTCTGGCATTTCGACCTGTTTAAATACGATAATAAGACAGTGGAGGAATTGAAAAGTTCCGGGAATTTTCGTTTGATCAGGGACAAGAAAATAGAAACCCGGATAATGTCGTACGATCTTGATATGAAGTATATATTGACTCAGGAAAAGGATGTTAAAAACCTGATGAATGTGTCGAAACAGGCTGAAGAAAAAATTGCTGATTATACACAAATCCGATTTGGAAATTTTAATAATGATTCATCCTATAGCCTGCTGAATAATGACCCGAAGCTCATTGGAGAATATGATAACAAACTTCTCGCCTTTAATAAACTGGCAGTCTACCATGAATTTTTATTCAGGCAAATACAACTAAAAGCAAAAAATCTTTTACAAACAATTCAAAAAGAATATCAGTAATGAAACCAGTTAAAATCGTTTTTTTTCTTTTGCTACTGGCCGTCCAGTTTGCCAAAGCCCAGGACACCAGCGTAGTGGTATCCGCCAACAAGTTTGATAAATTTAGCGATCAGCTATCCTTAGCCAACGATAATGCATGGTTATTCAGGCCGGGTAATGATTCCAACTGGGCTCAGCCGCATATTGATACTGCAGGCTGGATAAAAATGAACCAAAGTTCTGACTTAAAAAAATATGCAGATAAAAATGGCCGGGTCGAAGGCTGGTTCCGGATAAAACTAAAGTTTGACAGCTCGCTGCTGCATAAAGAATTATGGATAGATTTTGTGCCCTGGGCAGCAACAAAATTTTATATCGATGGCAAACTGATGGCCACGAGAGGTAATACCGGGGACAATGGAAAACCTTTTGAGGAGTATAATGGTGATCATGAACCGTTTGCTATTACTTTTAATAGTGACACGGTACACAATTTTGCTATTCATTTTGTAAGTTATCTTTCTCCTTTCCCGCCACATCATTTAAAATATCAACTTAATTCCAATGATTTATTGACCATTGTTGGCCCTAATCCTTTCATCAATACAATAAAGTTTCTAAGTGTTGCACAATCTTTTATTAACACCTGGATGGTGGTTTGTGCAACACTGAGTTTATTATTTTGGTTGCTGGCCTTTCAAAATCCACGGGAAAAAAACCTCGTGTGGATTGCACTCTGCACAACACTTTATACAGTTTTTACTTTTGCGCTCAATAAAACAGGTTTCAACATTGGACTCCATTACACATCGGCTTATGTGTATAGCGAAATTAGCTTTGTCTCCATGTCTTTATTATTCATTTTTATTCCTTTTTTGCTCACCAGGGTTTTTAAAAGAAAAACCGGCAGTAAACTGGGAATCCTCCTGGTGACCTTATTCCTTTTAATTTTTTCCCCGACTTTTTTTGCTTTTTCAATTTTATTACATCAACTAATATGGATAGTAACTATACTGATCTTATTAATCATTTGCCTGTATTATATAATCAGTTCCTGGAAAAAACTGCAGGGAGCACAATGGGCCATCGTCGTGGGACTATTTTTTTCTCTTTTCACCTTTTTTGCAGGCATTATTTATGCTTTCCTAACAGGCATCACTAGCCAATATTTTAGCCTTTTTCTTCTTACTTGCTTTCTTCTCTCATTTCCGCTCTCATTATTAGTTTATGTATCTATGCGGTTTAAAGAAATGATACAGGAGGTGAGGTTAAATGCGAATAAGGTAGTACAGCTTTCAGAAGAAAAAAGAATACAGGCAGAAAACCAGCAACAAATATTGCAGGAAGAAGTAAACAGGCAAACAGCAGAGATACGCCACACGCTGGACAATCTAAAAGCTACGCAAAAACAACTCATCCAATCCGAGAAAATGGCATCACTCGGTGAACTCACCGCGGGCATTGCCCATGAAATTCAGAACCCGTTGAACTTCGTAAATAATTTTTCGGAAGTGAATGTGGAATTAACCGACGAACTGAAAGATGAATTAAATAAAACCAGCCTTTCTCCGGAACAAAAACTTCCTATAGAAGAAATTGCCAACGATATTAAAAATAACCAGGAAAAAATAAGCTTTCATGGTAAAAGAGCAGATTCTATTGTAAAAGCAATGTTGCAACACAGCCGTAGCAGCAACGGACAAAAAGAACCGACGGACATCAATGCTTTGTGTGATGAATATTTGCGATTGTCTTATCACGGCTTAAGAGCCAAAGACAAAGATTTTAATGCGGAAATAAAAACTGATTTCGATCCGTTGATTGGGAAAATTAATGTTGTTCCGCAGGATATTGGAAGAGTGTTATTGAATCTGTTCAATAATGCTTTTTATGAAGTAAACAAAAGGCAAGAAGCACAAGGCAAAGAGTATGAACCATCTGTATCAGTAACCACAAATAAATCCGGAAATAGTGTGCTCATAACCGTTAGAGATAATGGCAGCGGTATTCCCGAAAATATCAGGGACAAAATATTCCAACCATTCTTCACCACCAAACCCACAGGAAGCGGAACCGGATTAGGATTGAGTTTGAGTTATGATATTGTAAAAGCGCATGGTGGAGATATTAAAATAGAGAGTAAAGAAGGGGAAGGTTCGCAATTTATTATACACATACCGGTTTCATAAGTTGAATAAAATTTACTCTGGACACAAAACAGGATAGAACAAAATCAAATCGTAAAAAGAGTTATTGTTTTAACGAGGGCTATCCTGTTGGTTGCGGGATGCGTTTCTATTATTTTTTCAGACGACAGAAAATAGAAATTGAAAATAGTTTTAAAAATCATTAAAAAATACTCAATTGCTTTTGATATTGTGCAATTAACCTCCTTGCAGTAAAGCAACAAAAAAGTGATATTTTTATTTTTATTTTTCCTAATTATTCAATAAAAAAATAGCTGATAAAAAAAACTATTCTTCGTTTATTTTTTTATTTCTTTTCAAAATTTGCTTTTCGCAGTTTACCATAAGTGCAAATCATCGTTATCTTTTAAAGGATGGAAAGCCTTTTACTAGTTGGGCGATACCGCCTGGGGATTGTTTCATACCTGGGGAACAGGGCGTGTTATTGTGATATAGTAAATGCGAAAATTTATGGAAAATCTGCGCTGAACTTTTGAAGGTGCTCTCTTTTTTTATTTTTTCATCTATATTTTTTCATAAAATCTGCGATTCTTTTACCGGTCTTATCGGGTTTTTCAATTATATAGACAAGCAAGAACAACTGGATTCTTTAAAGAAATTCCTTTTGGAAAAAGAACGGGCCAAAAGAAATCGTAAGCTGGATATAAGAGCATCGCTGAAAGGAAGCAAACCTTTATCCAAAAATCAGAAAAATGAAATCAAGATGCCATTTTCGAAGTGAAAATGAAAACAAATACTACTATTTAATTAATATTGTATTAAAGAATTAATTCTACATTTTTTAATAGTATGGAATTTCAACTCATTATAACAATCATTATAATAAGCTATCTGCGAAAAACACTTAGTATGAAGGTTTCTCTGCCAGGATGGAATAAGAAATTTTGGTGGATGATGTACGCTGCTATTGCTTTGCTTGTCCTTCATTTTGGATACCGCGGTTCTGATCCGGTCACTCAATGGTTGTCACTCATTCTTTTATCATTACTGATTTACATAATTTATACCAACGACGAATTTAAAAAAGCATCATTTTTAGTAACTGCAGCGGGGCCTTACCTGGTTGTTTCTGCGATTATTTATTTGATCAAATTAATAAACCCAGCAGTTTATGAGGATTGGCATCAGTGGTTGGAAGCTATCAATTCTTTCGCAATTATTTGGGGATTTGGCACCTGGTTTACCACCCGGCGCCAAAGAAGAGAATTAG